>JBASOB010000044.1:0-4755 GCA_049657865.1 Mobilitalea sp. | reverse complement strand
TCAATCTAGTAACTATTGAATCCTTCAGTTCCTGACTATAACTCGCCATAGTAATCCACCTTCCAATGATAGTTTAACCTATCATATAATATTTAGGTTGCTATGACAACTATCCTACCACACAGGGCTTTTTCGTCTAGCTTATTGAACATTTCTTCTCTTTCCATTTTGCAGTCCCCCAATCGATTAATAAACATTAAGTATCTCATTCTATTTGAAATAAATCAGTTTCGTTTTTTGCGCAACAGATAATCCAATTATTTCATCACTTTATTAACCGTTATGTTCCGGCCCGAATTCTTTGCTTCATATAAAGCAAGATCACATTGACGTAATATATCATCATAATTAATATCTTTACTCAAACTTGGTTCTACTGAACAAATACCAATACTTATCGTATAATGGATTCCGCCCAAATCATTGCTTTCTATCACCATTCTTAATTTTTCTGCAACAATATATGCCTCTTCTTTCGAAACATTCTGTATAAAAATCAGAAATTCTTCTCCACCTATTCGACCAAACAAATCATATTTTCTAAGTGCACCAAATAGCATTTTTGTAAATTCCATAAGGACCATATCCCCTTTTTGATGTCCATATGTATCGTTAATGTTTTTAAAATGATCAATATCAATCATTAATAACGAAAATGAATATTTTTTTCGTTTTGCATACCCTATCTCTTTTTCCACTTCTTCAAAAAAATATTTTCGGTTATAGATACCAGTTAGTTCATCATGAGTGGCAGCAATTAATAACTCCTCCTCAACTTATACTATTTTATTTACCTAGTAGAGAGGGCAATAGTACTATTGTCTTATTCGGTCTTTCTTTTTATCAAGCCAAATCTTTTCAATTTCCCTCCTTCTTTTTCATATTGATACTATCAACTATTAATATGATCTCCTTGCTAAGATAGAATTATAAGATATAATCAAGAGCATATAATTTGTTTAACTAACGTTATGCATATAATATTTATTATAACAGATTTCGTTACAATTGGCGATATTAATTAGTCCTCAAAGTTGTTACTGCAACAAATAGTCATCTAATGGATATAAATAATCTAATTAATTTCCTTCTACCATGTAATATCAATACAAAAAAGCAGATTATTTATACTAATGCGGCATCTTTGTATTATTAATATTTATTATTTTTCTATAGGAGACAAATGCTTTCGTCACTCTTTCAAGTTCCTGTTCATATCATCCACCATATCCCCTATTAAATTTATTCATCTGATACTTTCTTGATGAACCTTACTATAATCAAGTTTCTATGTTTTACTGAGTTTATCTTATCTTATAATCTTCTATTGATCTGTGATTTTTTTCAATTTCTTATCTAATAATTTTATTTTTTATCATTCGTTCTATTCTGAATTTTATTTTTATCTTTCTCTGATGTAATATCTTTAAATTATTATTATACATATATAGCTTTCTCTGCACAGTTCATATCTTTCTTTCGTAATTCCTTATCGTATTATCTTCATGATGACTTCTTGCTGAAGCTAATAAAGGAGAGGTTATGATTTCTTCTTCCTTCCGTAACAAAGCTAGTATTTTTGATTATATGTTTTTAAAGTGTTTCTCTTATAGTCGACAGGGTCTTATTTTTTTATGTTCGTTGATGTTTTCAACTAACATTATCTGCCAGTTAAGACCGCTGTTTTCTGTTCTTTGTCATAATTTTCTTCATTTCTGTAGATAATTTTCTGTTAAAAAATCATAGTAAACTTTCATTACAACTTATAAATTTTATGCTGATTGTGCTTTTCTATATTTGTGCAGATTAAATTTTCACGCAAAAAAGGCGCTGGGAAACTTTCATTTCGCTGCGCCTTAGCTGTAACTACCATTAATACTTGGAAGTATATCATAGTTTTCTTTATTATGTAAGACATATTTTAAATATTTTTCTACCTTTGGTTCGATTGGTGCGTTTGTAGGAACAAATTATATCATTTGTGCAATTTGCAACTAGCTACAGATTTGAATTTTACCTGTTCTCAGATCCATATTCAGAATTCCGGATACGTCCAACAATAATGATTGCTACGATATAAATAATGAATGTAAACATAAATGGAAAGCGACGTTCAATACTTGATAACCATCCTGCGAAATAACCAAAGGGTGAGGCAAAAGCAATGGTAAAGAACATAATTAAGGCATTAATACGTGCTCGCTCCTTCGGATCAATGTTTAGCTGGAGCAAAGCATCTTTACGAGGTATAACAAGAGCACTGGCTACTGCTGTGACAAAGACATAAATGATAATAAATGGTATACTTCCGATCGGTGCTGTATTCCAAACATAAAAATCAACATTACAGTTGCATTTAAAATAGGAAAAAAGGCCAGATAACGATCTGCTATACTAAGTCTCTGTGTTACATACAAGCTAAAAAAGTTGGTACTGACAAGATTCGTTATATTCAATATCACAGAAAGGAAAAGTACTTTCATGATTTCTTTTTATTCTTGAGCACTTTAGGTATCAGATCCTTGTATTCATATAACATCTTTAAAACAGAGGTGTTTTTCGTCTCAGCCATACGAATCTTTCCTTGCTGAGTTTCTTTACAATGCCGATAAGTAATAAACAATACCACGCCGTCTGGTTAATCTGCTCAAAACTGTTAAATAAAAATGCAATTAAAAAGAGCCAAAATTTTCCTGAAATTGCTCATATTAGGCAAGCAACACCCCATCCAAAGAAATCTCCCATCATGGTTGTAATTTTCCGCCCAAGCTTATCGGTAACGATACCTCCAAAGAAAGAAAAGAACACGTGTACCTATATAGTGTAGCAAAAGGTGCAATCAAGTTATATGGAATACCCCAGAGAGGTTCCATAAAAATTAGGGTTCTTAGATTTCCTTTGTTATTTTTTAGTAATTCAAATAGAGGATGCGTTCGCAGAGCCTTTCTTTTTTGAGTTATCTTCACTAGTTACTCCATTCTACAACTATTTCTTATTCATGACTGTTCTGCAAAGATGTGCAGATTATTACTTGCCATGCTCAAATATAACGATAACTCCCTTGTCTATACTTAAGCCCCTACAGAAATCTTGAACAATTTCATGGCAGCAATTAAAATTGATAACCTAACGTTTCATGAACAAACCTATGTGCCAGTTCTGGGTCAAATTGCGTTCCTGCGTTCTTTAATATTTCTTTTGCAGCCTCTTCTTCTGAAACTGGTAATCTGTAGCTTCGTACACTGGTCATTGCATCAAAAGCATCAGCAATTGCAATCATCCTTGATTGCAGAGGAATCTCTTCTCCTGCAAGTCCTCTAGGATATCCCTTTCCATCCCATCTTTCATGGTGTGATAGAACATATTCAGCCATATCTGTCATTTCATTCGCTGAACATAGGATGCGATATCCAATTTCCGGATGTCTCGTAATCTCTTCAAATTCTTCCGGTGTCAGTTTCCCTGGTTTATTCAGAAGATTTTCTGAGATTGCTATCTTCCCAATATCATGCAGTAATCCTGCATTTCTTATTACCTTCATTTCATGGTCGGGCATTTTCAAAGTATTTGCAAGTTTCTCGCAAATCTCAGAAACTCTGTGTGAATGCTGCTCCTCCCTTTTGTTTTTTTCATGAAGAGTATTAATAATTAGTCCGATCGTTTTTCCCCTCATGCTTGGTCCTTCAAAGAGCTTCTTTTTATACATATAGTCTTCTGCACTTTTAAGTACCGTATTGATATCCTCATTCAACTGGCTTTTTATTTCCCATCCGAAAGAAACCGATAGACTGATTGCATTTACAATTTCTTGATCACACTTATTTTTTATTTTTCCAACTAATTCATCTGCTAGTTCGCGATTCATATTTGGTATAAGGATTACAAACTCATCTCCGCCTACACGGAATATACCATCTTCTGATGGATATACTTCTATTAACACATTAGCAAATTTTCGCAGTAACATGTCTCCCGCCTTATGTCCAAAAGAATCATTCACTAATTTCAATCCATTTACATCTGCCATAATAATGCATAAGGGTAGATTTTCTTCGTTATCCAAACGTTTCAATTCATCTTCAAAAAATCTTCGGTTATGCAATCCTGTCATTTGATCATGATAACTCAGATATTCGATTTGTTTCTGATATAGACGCTGATCGGTTACATCTCTAGCGATTGCCATTACTCTATCGGTAAAGCATTTTATAATTCGAAGCTCGAACGTCTTCTTCTCATCCGCGAACTCAAGCTCATATTCAAAACTTTGTAGATTTCCTGTTTCAATCGCAATCTGTATTTTTTGATACCCTATACTTGCAATATCGTCTGGCATAATATCTTTTAGATTTTTTCCAATAAATTCTTCTTTTGGCATATAGAGCATATTTTCCTCTCTAGCCTGGCAGTCAGTGAACGTTCCGGTTTGATTCAAGATAAAAATCACATCCGGAATTACACTTATAATTGCCTTATTGTATTCATTACTATTCTTTAGCATGTTTTCACTTATGCTAAGTCGTTCGTTCTGCTGCTTTAATTCATCCTCTGTAGCAATCACTTCTTCCAACGATGCTTCCGTTTCCTCATTCGCAAGATTTAAATTGGTTATCAGCTGGCTGGTCTCGTTTTTCATTACCGCTAATGACTTCCCTAAGATAGCAAATTCATCCGTTCTCTGTTTTAAATGATCTGGTATCTCATTATCATAATTTCCCAATGCCATATCATTAAATTCCTCAACCAGAACATGAA
>JBASOB010000043.1:0-2908 GCA_049657865.1 Mobilitalea sp. | reverse complement strand
GAATTCGTGTATGATGTAAGAAACAACAAGAATCATTTATTTGTTATTATACTTGAACAGTAAATACATTGCAGAGGATGCGAGGGATATGAAGATTGTAATTGGAATAATGCAGTATATCATTTGTATAATGGAAGCATTTATGTGGTGGAGACTTACGAAAAATGTGATGGAACTGAAATATAATAAAAAATATCATACATTTGCGGCGATAGGGATCTTCCTGCTCACAGCATTGAAGCAGTTTCTGGTTTCTTTCTCAGGCATAAACAATATTCGTATCATATGTACAATTGGCCTGATAAGTTTCACTTTTATAATGATATTCGTATTATTTAAAAATTCATATATTGAAAAAATTATTTGGTGGGGTATCTTCTATTTGGGTTTAAGCCTTATGGAAATAGCAACGATTATTCCGATGAGCTATATTACCGGAGTGCCGATGGAGAAGCTCTTCTATATGGTGCCTGGTTTATGGATTGTTATGATTTCGAAAATATTAACAATCATTTTATTTGAGATTATCATACGTAAACGTAAGAATAAACTAGCTATTGGATTTCGATACTCAAAAGAACTGATATTAATCATTGGATTCAATGTTCTTCTCGTGATAGGTACCGTTTTTACTATTGCGAATACGAATTATGTTCAGTTAAACATTGAATATGCTGTATTAGTATTGTTTTCTATTGTATTGATTATGACGTTAGGTACTATTATATTGATTTTTCGGATTGAAAAGAAATCACAGGAAGAATTGGAAAATAAATTAAAATTCCAGCAGATTGAGATGGAGTTACAGATAAATCATGATATGGTTCAAGTGATGGATAAATTAAGAATGCTTCGGCATGATATGAATAACCATCTAGGATTAATTAAGGCTTTAGCAAGTGCAAAGGATTTTGACAGACTTCAAGAGTATATTGAGCAGATATATGAAGATGTTGAAACGGCAAATGATTTTGTAATTATTGAAAATAAAGCGGTAGCAGCATTATTGAATGCTAAAATTAGTAATGCAAAGGAAAAAAATATTGAGTTTAAAAGTATGATTTCTAATAATGAAATAAAAATGAAGGATAAAGATATCTGTGCATTACTTGGGAATCTTTTAGATAATGCAATTGAAGCAGCAGAAAGGAACAAAGAGAATAAGTATATTGATTTTACCCTGCAGAATACAACATCAGGATGTCTCATCCGCTGTGAAAATTCCTATGCAGTAGGTCCCGTGATCAAAAGAGGAAAATTTATTACAGCGAAAGAGGATAAACAGTCGCATGGAATCGGTATTGAGCATATCAAAGCGATTGTAGCTAAATATAAAGGAGAAATCAGTTTTGATTATGATGAGGAGAGTTTCTGCATAAAAGTTCTGATACCGGTGTGATAAGTTTCTTCTTTCCTGATATGATGTTGCACTACGGTTTCTTAAAAACCTAGAAGAATAAGGAACAAGCTCCACGATAGGAGCTTCGCAGTTCGTCTGCATAAAGATTTTCTGCTTCAGGCGATCAATAACAAGAAAGTTAACTGTAATGAAGTAATGAAAGTAAAATTGCTTATATAAATTTAGGCGGATACATTAAAGTTTATAATGAGAGGAAATATTGTTATGAATGAAGTGATTAATTTTATTAAATCTAGAAAATCCACAAGAGTATTTGCAGATAATAATATCTTAGAGGAAGATAGAAAAACGATATTTGAAGCAGCTTTTGAAGCACCAACTGCAGGTGGAATGATGCTATATAGTATCATTGAGGTGAGAGAAACTGCATTAAAAGAAAGATTAGCGCTTGAATGCGACAATCAGCCATTTATTGCTAAGGCACCTATGGTGCTAATATTCTTAGCGGATTATCAGAGATGGTATGACTCGTTTGTATACGAGGGATGTGAAACGAGAAAACCTGGAGAAGGTGATATTTTGCTTGCAAGTGCAGATGCGATTATTGCTGCACAGAATACAGTAATCGCTGCGGAGTCTTTAGGAATCGGATCCTGTTATATTGGTGATATTTTGGAGAACTGTGAAACAATTCGTGAGCTTCTAAATCTACCGGACTATGTGCTGCCTGCAGCTATGCTTGTGTACGGATATCCCGCAGAAAGCCAGAAGAAGCGTAAAAAACCTGCGAGATTCGAGAAAAAGTATATCGTACATGAGAACACTTATCACAGATTGACGAAGGAAGAGCATGATGAGATGCACCGACTGCATAATACTGCATCAGGATTACCGGATAAAGAAGTAAAAGTATTGGTTCATGCAATCTATCAACGCAAGTATATGACTGCATTTTCATTAGAAATGAATCGATCGGCGGGGGAATATCTTAAGAAATTCAGAGAAATAAATAATAAGAAAGACAACTAAAAATATTACACATTCCTGGTAAAGCATATATGTTTTACCGAAGAAGGAGAAATATGAAATGTTTCCAAGAATAACAAATGCATCGGATATCAATAGACCGGTTGTTGGAACGCCGGGTAATGAACAAACAGATCAATCAACACAAATATATGATGCCTATGATTACCAATTAACAACTAAAAAATTGGTGCTGCGCATTATAATAATTCTATTTGCTTTAGCGATAGTAGTTTGGACATTATATCACATATTTTTTGTATTTAATATTGATACCATCCCTGCGACAGAGCTGTCTGCAAGTGAAGTAACGATATCATCTGATCAAACATTATCTTTTCAGTTATCTGGAAATGACAATAATATAATGAATAACTTTGAAATATATATAACAGATTATATTGATGGAGTTCAGTATATTACTGCGACGAAGCCGCTCCTATCAATAAATAATTCAAATAGTCAGACAAAAGCAGATTCGTTTTACCGAAAATGTGAATTAAATATTGAGGAGGTTACAGC
>JBASOB010000042.1:0-3840 GCA_049657865.1 Mobilitalea sp. | reverse complement strand
CACATAGGAACATTGGTAACTTTACTAAGATAAGGAATCGTCCTCGATGCTCTAGGATTTACTTCTATAATATAGATTTGTCCATCTGTCACAATATATTGAATATTGATGAGACCTTTGGCTTTTAAGGACAGGCAGATCTTTTTAGTCAGAACCGTAATCCTCTTCGCTGTCTCTTCGTCAATGTTCGGAGCCGGATAAACTGCAATACTGTCTCCTGAATGAATACCGGTTCTCTCAATATGTTCCATGATTCCAGGAATCAAGATATCTTCTCCGTCGCAGATTGCATCGACCTCTATCTCGAGTCCGCTGATATATTTATCGATCAGTACAGGATTTTCAGGATTCGTCTCAAGAATAATCCTCATGTATTCCAGAATGTCATCATCACTGAAGGCAATAATCATATTCTGTCCTCCAAGTACATAGGAGGGACGAATGAGTACCGGGTAAGTTAATTTATGTGCAGCTTCAATCGCCTCGTCCATATGAAAAACAGTGTAACCTTCCGGTCTCTTCACATCAATTTCTTCTAAGAGCTGATCAAAACGTTCTCTGTCTTCCGCCATATCAATACTGTCAGCGCTTGTTCCAAAGATTCTGACTCCAGCTGCGTCTAGGGATTTGGTTAATTTAATTGCTGTTTGACCTCCAAAGGCTACAAAAACTCCGATTGGTTTTTCCTGATTCACGATTGGCAGTACATCTTCTTTTGTTAATGGCTCAAAATAAAGTCTGTCGCTGATATCGAAATCTGTCGAAACTGTCTCTGGATTGTTATTAACTACAATTACTTCATATCCCATTTTTTTAAGTGTCCAGACACATTGAACACTGGCATAATCAAACTCGATTCCCTGCCCAATTCGTATTGGTCCTGAACCAAAGACAATAATTCTTTCTTTGGGAGATTTTTCGATAAAAGGCAATGCTTCATTCTTAGCGCCCATCTCCGGTGTGTCGTAAGATGCGTAAAAATAAGGCGTTTTTGCTTCAAATTCTCCACCGCAGGTATCTACCATTTTGTAGGTAGGTTTCATGGAATAGGTGACAAGTCCACCATTGATTTTTTGGATTGACTCATCTAGATAACCTAAACGCTTTCCTTCCATATATAGTTCTCTTGTCAGCTTTTCTTTAATCAGTCTTTGCTCGTAATGCACTAGCTTGACTAATTTATATAAAAACCATGGATCAATTCCAGTAATATCATGGATTTCTTCAACAGATATTTCACGTTTCAATGCTTCAAAAAGGTAGAATAGCCGTTCATCCGTAGCTTTCCTTATTAATCTTTTCAATTCTTCATCTGATGCTGCTCTGCATTTTGATAAATTCAGTGTATTTAGTCCTATTTCTGCGCCACGAACCGCTTTCATCAGTGCTGATTCAAAAGTATCCGAGATACTCATGACCTCACCGGTAGCTTTCATCTGTGTTCCAAGTTCCCTTTTCGCATAAACGAATTTGTCAAATGGCCATTTGGGGAATTTTACAGCTACATAATCTAGCGTTGGTTCAAAAGCCGCACATGTTTTCTTCGTAATCTCATTCTGTATTTCATCCAGCGTATAACCAATCGCTATTTTTGTTGCTACTTTTGCGATCGGATAACCGGTTGCTTTAGAAGCAAGTGCAGAAGAACGGGATACTCTTGGATTAACCTCTATAACTGCATATTCAAAACTATCCGGGTAAAGAGCAAACTGGCAGTTGCAGCCACCTTCGACTTTTAAAGCTTCTATAATATTAAGAGCTGCTGTCCGCAGCATCTGGTATTCCTTATCTGCAAGAGTGACTGCCGGAGCAATGACAATACTGTCTCCGGTATGAATTCCTACCGGATCAAAGTTTTCCATTGAACAGACTGCTATCGTATTCCCGACTTTATCTCGCATTACTTCAAACTCAATTTCCTTCCAGCCGGCGATTGACTTTTCTACCAAAATCTGACTAATCGGTGATAGTTCAATTCCTTTACTCGCTATTTCAATCAAGTCTGCTTCATTATCTACGATTCCGCCGCCAGATCCTCCTAGCGTGAAAGCCGGTCGAATAATTACAGGATATCCAATTGTATTCGTAAATCTGATGGCATCTTCTACCTCAGTCACTATGATGGACGGGGTTACCGGCTGTCCAATACTCTCCATTGTATCCTTGAATATCTGACGGTCTTCCGCTTTATCAATCGTCTCGGGTGAAGAACCTAAAAGAGTAATATTATGCTTATCCAGAAATCCTTCTTTTGCTAATTGCATAGACAGTGTTAATCCTGTCTGTCCGCCAAGACCGGATAAAATACTGTCCGGTTTTTCAATTTCTATAATTCGTTCTATTGTCTGCAGTGTTAAAGGCTCAATATAGATATGATCAGCCATTTCCCGATCTGTCATAATTGTTGCTGGATTTGAATTTACAAGTACTGTTTCAATTCCTGCTTCTTTTAAAACCCTGAGTGCCTGTGTTCCAGCATAGTCAAACTCCGCTGCCTGGCCAATTATAATTGGACCTGATCCTATTAATAAAACTTTTTTAATATTTTTATTTAATGGCATTTTACTTCGCCTCCATGAATGCTATGAATTTATCAAACAGAAAACCGGTATCTTTCGGTCCGCCGCATGCTTCGGGATGAAACTGAACAGAGAAGACAGGATAATTCTTATAGTCTATTCCTTCACAAGTTCCATCATTCAAGTTACAGTATTCAGGGATTGCCAACGTCTTGTCGATCGAGTCCGACTCTACTGCAAATCCATGATTCTGACTAGTAATATATACTTTGCCGGTAGTCTGTTCCATAACCGGCTGATTGGTTCCACGATGTCCATATTTCAACTTCGTTGTTTTAAACCCATTGGCCAGTGCCAACAGCTGGTGACCGAGACATATTCCAAAAATTGGTATTCCTGTTTTAATAATTTCTCTTAACATTTTAATAATACCAGGATTATCTTCGGGATCTCCAGGACCGTTGGACAACATAATTCCGTCTGGTTTCGCCTGTAATAATTCGGAAGCGGTTACATCGTGAGGATATACCGTAACATTACAGCCTCTTGCAATTAATTCTCTTTTAATATTTTGTTTCAGTCCAAAATCAATCAGGGCTACCTGATATTTTGCATCACTGATATTGCCCTCTTCTTTTTCTTTGATTGAAACTTTTTCAACTGGATTATGAACATAATAATTCTTCAGAACTGCTAAATCAACCAGTTTTGGCTCCGAGGTAATAATTCCACCCATCGTGCCATATTCACGGATCGTTTTGGTTAATGACCTAGTATCAATGTCATACAGTCCAGGAATATCCATATTTTTTAAAAAGGTATCAAGAGTCTCCTCACATCTAAAGTTCGAAGGCTCCTGACACCAATCTTTTACTATATAAGCTGCTGCTTTAACTGACTTACTTTCAAAATCTTCTTTAATGATACCATAATTTCCAATCAGCGGAAAAGTCTGAACAATAATCTGTCCATAATAACTGGGGTCGGTCAGCGTCTCTACATATCCTGTCATGCCCGTGGTGAATACGATTTCTCCCATCACCTTACGCTTCGCTCCAAACGATTTGCCTTTAAATATCTCACCGTTTTCCAAAACTAAATATGCTGTTTCTGTCATTGGCTCTCCTCCTTCTGTTCCTGCCTTAAGGAAATGATTATAACAAATCATTCCTTGTAAAAAGGTGCTTACTTAAGTATTATCTTTTGTTTTTTTATATCTTACCATACTTTCCTTAGTAAGTCTTCAAATTATTCTTAAGAAGCACCATTATTTATACTTATTATATTTATAAGTAACACTACATTTGAATCTACATTATTC
>JBASOB010000041.1:0-8630 GCA_049657865.1 Mobilitalea sp. | reverse complement strand
CTTTGAATTGACTTGTCATCCAAGCTAAGAATATCTTCGAATACAAACATCTTCCTACGGATTTCATCCGCCAATTCAGGCTCTTCAATTTCCAAAGTTTCCATAATATGCTTTTCTGTTCCACGGTCAACTGTATTTAAAATTTCTACGATAGAATCGACACCTCCGACAATGGTATAATCCTGATTCACAAGAGATGCAAGCTTTCTCTCTAAGATCTTCTCAACTTCCTTAATTACATCAGGGGAAGTACGATCCATCTGTGCGATACGTTTTGCAACATCCGCTTGTTTATCCGGTGCTAGGGAAGAAATAATCGTAGATGCCTGGCCTGGTGATAGGTAGGATAATATCAACGCGATGGTCTGTGGATGCTCATCCTGAATAAAGTTCAATAATTGTGAAGCATCTGTTTTTCTTACAAATTCAAAAGGACGCACCTGTAGCGATGCAGTCAGCTTACCAATTACATCTTTCGCTTTGTCTAAACCAAGTGCTTTTTCAAGCAGCTCTCTTGCATAATTAATACCACCTTCAGCAATGTATTGCTGTGCAAGACAGATTTCATAGAATTCATCCATAACCTGATCTTTGGTAGCCGGAGAAACGCTTCGCGTATTGGCAATCTCTAGCGTCATGGTTTCAATCTCTTCTTCTTTCAAGTGCTTAAAAATAGTTGCAGAACGCTCAGGCCCCAATGAAATCAAAAGGATAGCTGCTTTTTGTATTCCTGATATATCGGTATTAATTGGTGTTTTTGCCATAAGATATCCTCCTTAATCCCAATCTTCGTTAAGCCAGTTACGCAGTAGCTGTGCAACCGCTTCCGGCTTCTCATCGACGAACTTCTCTATCATCCTTCGAACCTCGGAAACTTCATTAAATTCTATATCTTCAATTGATTGATTCTCTTTTGTTGTAGCTAGAAGTTGTTCTACTGATAATTCAGGCTCAAGTTCTGTAACTTCAACCGGTCCAACGCCTTTAAATACTACAAATATTAATAATCCAATAATTAAAACTGCCATTATTATGGTTAAATAATCGGTCCAGCTTCGTGTAACCGTAACTTTAGGTACAAACACCGGCTGTTCATATGCCGTAATATTTATATTTTCTTCTGCAATTCCTGTAGCAAGGGATACCATCGTAATTGTCTCAGGATCAACCGTCGCCTTTACATTACCGGCATTTGCCAATGCATATTCTTCAAATGTAGTATCAGTAAGCAGTCCCTGTAAGTCTAAATCTTCTTCTTTAATCGTATTGACTTTACGAAGTACAATACTGATAGAGGATTGGTCGGGTATGATAGCCCCTACCTCATATTCTGTATTGGTCACTCTTTCGTTTGGGGTATAATCATATTCTTCGATATCGACGGTTCCTGCATTAGCGGTAGCATCTTCTGTTAAATAGGTCGTTTCATCATTTGAAGTGGTTCCTGGAACGCCACCGGAAGTATCTGTATTTTCAGATGCATAAGTATAGCTGTGACTGTAAAGGCCTTGTTCCTGTCCCTCTGCCGGAAGATATTCCGTATAGAGCTGTGTCACCTTATCCATATTAAAATTAAGATTTGGCATAATTTCCGCATCATCGTAACCGCTTTTTAATAGTCCCATATAAAGATTGTTAATGAAGGTATTACGGAGACGTTCTTTGAAATCTTCATTCGAACTTGCGCTGCCGGAATACAAATCTGCTTCGCCGCCAAATAATAAAGTACCGTTTTGATCGGCAACTTTAATTTTATCCGTAGTAGCATTACCGATTACGGATGCAACAACTTCTGCTATCGTCTGAGCGGTATCTACTTCAAAGTCCTCATCAACAGTCAGAAGAACACTGGCACTGGTTTCCTGTGCCGTAGTCAAAATAGAATCGCTGCTTTCTACTGGAATGTAGTATACTTCGGCATCTGTAACACCCTCCATAGTAACGATGTAATTACGCAATTGGTTCTGCATATACAAGTTCAATTTAAGTGTTCGATCGCTATTAGTTGTACTTAAACTGTTATTTAGCAGTTCATCTACCGTGATTCCTGTAGAAGGCATATTATTGCTTGCCAGGAGAAGTACAGCATCTGATAAACTTGCGCTTTCAACTGATACCGTTAAATTAGCTGTATCATATTTATGAACGATTCCCTCACCTTCGAGAAGGTCTACGACTTCACTTGCTTCTGCCGCAGTCTCACAGACTCTAAGTACTTCATACTCCGTTCGACTGAATAAAAAAGCCAGTAATGCAAGCGCAAAAAGAACAACACAGACTACACTTATAATAATTGTCTTCTGCTTGCCCGTGAATTTTTTCCATATTTCCAGTAACTGCTTTGGAAGTTGTTTTAATCTTTCTGCCATTAATTTATGCTCCTCTGCGTGTATTTACAGTACAACTCCTTAAAACTGCAAATTCATAATCTCTTTATATGCATCTAACACATTATTACGTACTGCCACTGTATACTGAAGCGACAGATTCGCTTTTTGTTGTGCTACCTGAAGATCAGCAGTACTGTCAGTAAGTCCAAGAGCATAAGACGTTTCAGCCTCTTCCGCTGCATTCGTCAAATTATTTGTATCTTTCACCATATCGATAGCTGCCTGAAACATATTCTCAAATGTAGCATTTCTATTTTCCGACGCTGTCGTCGCTGAATTCACGCCATACTTACTTAAGCTTGATAAACTACTGCTGATTGAACTGATATCCATTATAATAACCATGCCTTTCTCTCTGCTTGCAAGCTTTAGGCTGCAGGCATAAATTAATGTATGAAAGAGTCATCTTTCACATGATACCTCTGTTAATTATTTTCCTACTTCTAAGCCTTTAAGGGCCATATTCTTAGATGCATTAAATGCAGTAACATTGGCCTCATAGGATCTAGTTGCATCAATCATATCTGTCATTTCCTGAACGGTATTGACATTCGGATAAGTTACATATCCGTCTTCATCAGCGTCCGGATGTGATGGGTCATATACTTTATTCATTTCTGTAGTATTATCTTCTGCAATCTTACTGACTTTTACGCCACTGCCGACTGTTCCGCTTGATTTCATGAGCACATCGCTAAAAGACGTGACATCTTTTTCAGAAAATACAACCGTTTTTCTTCTATATACATTTCCATTTTCATCACGGGTTGTATTCACATTCGCAATATTTTGTGCAATGATATCCAGCCTGAGCCTCTGCGCTGTCATTCCACTTGCACTTACATTCATTCCATTCATGACTGACATGTTGATTCCTCCTATTAATTAAGTTTATTGAAACAGAACAATCCTTTCAATAAAATTATGAACCTAATAATTCATATCACTTATGTTTTTGATTATAACAACATAAATTGTATCCCAATTCACTTGGTATAAACGAAAACAGAATCATGATATTCCTAAGTAGCATTAAATCAATGCTTAATCGTAGTTATTTTGCAGTAAGTACTGTCTTAAGTCGACTGAATTCCTGTGACATAGAGTCTAGCAATGCATAGTAGCGAATCTGATTCTCGGCCATATTAGCAGATTCTGTATCAATATCCACATTATTACCATCAAGACGGTAACTTAAAGAAGCACTGTCAGTATATACTCTTGCATCCAGCGTACTCAAATTAGCATCCGCTACTCTGCTGTCCAAAGAATTATCTCCAGCAAGCGCTGATGTTAAAAATGATTCGAACTGAACATCTTTTCTTTTATATCCCGGAGTATCCACGTTAGCAATATTGTTTGCAATCACTTCATTCCGAGTCCAACTAGCATCTGCAGCCTTATCCAAAACATTAATGTAATTAAATGCATTCGAACCAATCATTTCTACACTTCCTTCCATATACAATAATTATAGTAAATTTTCAAAATAACACAAGATATATTTGCACAACTAGTAGAATAATACTAGCGCTTGTGTTTAGGTTTCTGCAATTGTTTTCTAATGCTATTTTATGAAAGTTAATACTTTGCTATCATATATGTATAATATAAATTCCGGTCAATTTCCGTTTAACACTTATTTTATACAATTTTGAGCAGTTTGTCTATCTATTTCTAAAATTTGTTCGATTACGTAAGCACTTACTACCCCTATTGATAATATCTAACAAAAAAGGACTTATGAAATCTTTCTCATAAATCCTCCATGCTTATGATTTTTCATTTATAGACTATTATTATTCATATTTTTCAATTCTTCGAATACGACATCATTAAGAACCCTGATATAAGTTCCTTTCATTCCTGAGGAACGTGATTCTATCACTCCGGCGCTTTCGAATTTGCGAAGAGCGTTAACGATAACTGATCTGGTAATCCCTACACGGTCTGCAATTTTACTTGCAACTAAAATGCCTTCACTACCTTTTAATTCTTCAAATATATGTTGAATTGCCTCTAATTCAGAAAAAGATAAAGTGCTGATTGCTGATTTCACAATTTGTACTTTCCGATTTTCTTCAGCATTTTCTTCATTGACAGAACGCATCATTTCTAATCCGACTACAGTAGTGCCATATTCACTTAATATAATATCATCAAGATTATATTGCATGTCACTCTTATAAATAAATAAGGTTCCTAACCTTTCACCCGCAATATCAATCGGAGTGATGATGGCTTCATAGGTATCAACAGTGTCAAATTCAAAACCAAGTGTTCTCAAATTGACATTCTCTTTGGTTGATAAAATATTCAACAACCTTTCATTCAGCAACACATCGATATGCCTTCCAACAGCATCTTTAATTAATTCCTTTATTTCGATGATATCACTACGGTTTTTTACACCAAGAACTTTACCCTTTCGACTAATAACCAACACGTTGGATGCAAGAATTTCGCTCAAGACAACACAGATGTCATTGAATACAACCTTATGTGAATTGTTATTATGCAATAGGTTATTAATTTTTCTTGTCTTATCAAGTAACTGCACACTCATTAAAAGATCCTCCCAGCTTTATTTTGATCCCCCTCAAGGCTTCCAAAATCACTAAGGCAAAGATAATGATTGTCTCATTGGAAGAAGTGATACAACTAGGAATTATTTCTAATTGTATTACCTTTTCAATTTTATCACACATTATTATTAATAACAATAGTTATTTGTTAATTTTGGCACACATTTTATGCAAGTTTTTATTTATTTTGCCCAATTATGAATATTTTCTAAAAAAGTATTAAAAAGGTATTATTTAACAGTGTCCATAACATATCCACATTTCTCATTACTGCAGGCTAATTTATTACCTTTTTCTAGCATTATGCCTCCACATTTTTCGCATTTAACATCAGAAGGTTTCTGCCAAGTCATAAATTCACAATCCGGATTATTAGCACAACCGTAGTATCTACGGCCCTTCTTCGTCTTGCGTACAACGATGTCACTTCCACATAATGGGCAAGCAATCCCTATCTTCTCAAGATAAGGTTTGGTGTTCTTGCAATCAGGGAAACCTGGACAAGCAAGGAATCTGCCATGTGGTCCGTACTTAATAACCATATTTTTTCCACACAATTCACAAATTTCTTCTGTAACTTCATCATCAATTTGAATTTTATCAAGTTCAACATGCGCATTATTTACTGCTTCTTCTAAATCCGGATAGAAATTACTCACTACCGTTTTCCAGTTTACAGAGCCATCTTCTACGCGATCTAATAAAGATTCGAAATTAGCTGTAAAGTTCACATCAACAATGCTAGGAAAAGCTGCTTTCATTATACTGTTGACTGCTTCTCCAAGCTCGGTAATGTATAGGTTTTTATTTTCCTTTGCAACATATCTTCTTATAATTATAGTTGTGATTGTCGGAGCATACGTACTTGGTCTTCCAATTCCGAGTTCCTCTAATGTTTTAACAAGAGAGGCTTCCGAATAATGAGCAGGTGGCTGTGTAAAATGCTGACTCTTCTTAAGTTCGGTAAGATCTAGCTTGTCACCCTCATGAACAGAATCAAATACAGTTCCAATTTCGACCTCTTCTTCTTCCGGCGTATAGACACTCATGAAACCTTCAAACAATAGATTTGAGGTTGAAGTTGAGAAACGGCATCCATTACCTTCTATTTTAATTGTAGTTGTCTCATATCTAGCCGCTTCCATTCTACTTGCAGCAAATCTCTTCCATATTAATTGATATAAACGGAATTGATCTCTTGTCAAAGTATTTTTCACGTCATTTGGAGTGATTTCAATATAGGTAGGACGGATTGCCTCATGCGCATCCTGTATTTTCTTACCAGTACGGGCAAGATTTTCTTCTGATGCTACAAATTCAGCTCCATAATTTTCTTTGATATACTGTTTTACTGCAAGATCTGCTTCATCACTGATACGAATGGAATCCGTACGCAAATAAGTAATCAAACCAATCGTACCATGTCCCTTGACATCAACGCCTTCATATAACTGCTGTGCAAGCTGCATTGTCTTCTGCGTAGAGTAGTTAAGTGCTTTTGCTGATTCTTGTTGAAGTGTACTTGTAGTAAATGGCAAAGGTGCTTTACGAATACGTTCACTCTTTTTAATCTCATTTACTATAAATTCGGCTTTTTCCAGTTGTTTTAATATTTCGTTCATCTCAGCTTCAGAATGAATAATTCTCTTGGCTCCGTTTAATTTAGCGATGAGTGGCTTTTTCTTTCCTTTGATTTCGAATTCAGCTTCTAAGTTCCAATATTCTTCCGGTACAAAAGCATTAATTTCATCTTCTCTGTCACCGATAATACGCAGTGCAACAGATTGTACTCTGCCGGCGCTAAGACCACGTTTAATTTTTGACCATAATAGAGGGCTGATCTTATAGCCTACCATACGGTCTAGCATTCTTCTTGCCTGCTGGGCATCCACTAAGTCCATATCAATTTCACGTGCCTGCTTGATAGATGACTTAACTGCATTTTTCGTGATCTCGTTAAAGGATATTCTGCTGAAATCCTTATTCTCTAATTTTAATGTCTGGGAGAGGTGCCACGAAATGGCTTCTCCCTCACGATCAGGATCTGTTGCAAGATACACTTTATCCGCTTTTTTAACTTCTTTACGAAGTTTTGCGAGTAAATCTCCTTTTCCCCTGATCGTAATATATTTAGGTTCAAAATTATTCTCTATATCAATTCCCATTTGGCTCTTCGGCAAGTCTCTTACATGTCCGTTCGAAGCCAGGACTTCAAAATTGGCTCCTAAAAACTTTTTAATTGTCTTTGCCTTTGCCGGGGATTCTACGATAACCAGATATCTTGGCATAATGTTATTCCTCATTTCCTAGTGTTTATAATTCGTTGTGCGGATATCCATAAACTGTCAATCCTACGTTATATCATATAATTTATAGTCTGTTTGGTCAAGTTTTAAACTTATTAATAAGATACGGTTTTAGAATAAGTACCAGAAAGCCCATGTTTTACGATATTCTTAATGCTTCGGGCTCTAAACAATAGGAATCATATACTATTTCTTTATTTATTTCAAGTAAATTATTTTTATTTTATAATTTGTCCATAATTTATTCATTTATTTCTTGCATCTGTCTCAAAAAGAGTTAACTTTGTTGACTTTTCCTAATCTTATACTGAAAATCGGCCTTCTTTTCATAATTATGCTGACGATAATATTTTTGTTGTATACGAATTCTTAACGCAAAAACAGCTGATAAGAGTTATTGGATCCTCTATCAGCTGTCTTAAAATATTTATCATGGATAAAATGTTTTATTGTATTGCATAATAATTTTTCAGGGATTGTTTGATTGTTCCACGAAGCTCTAGCATTAACAATTCTTCCATTAATACTGCCATCTGGAGTTGTGTTGCACCAGCAATTTCCTCGATATGCTTCGGTTCTCTGCTTAATGACTGATAAATAATTGCCGCATCAGGACTCATCTGCATAATACTTGCTCTGCGCTCTTGCTTCTTTTGTCGCTGTTCATAATCCGGCAGAAAATCTTCCAAGATATCTTTCGGTGAAGTTACCAGTTTTGCGCCCATCTTGATCAGATTGTTGCAGCCTTCACTGATGCTGTCAGTTGCTCTTCCCGGTAATGCATAGATATTCTTCCCCTGCTCTAAGCCCATATCTACGGTAATCAGTGATCCGCTTTTTTCCTTTGCTTCTATTACTAATATTCCGTCACACATGCCGCTAATGATACGATTTCTCATTGGAAAGTTGCCCGCAAAGGGCAATACACCAGGTGCATACTCAGATAGGATACCTCCTGTTGATTGAATATCCATATATACGTTAATATTCTCTTTGGGATAGCAGATATCGATACCGCATCCAAGGACTGCATACGTACTGCCTCCGCCCATCATTGCACCCTCATGTGCGAACGCATCAATTCCTCTTGCAAGACCGCTTACCACTGCAATCCCTTCTGCTGCAGCTGCACCAGCAAGGTATTTCGCCATCTCCTTCCCATAAGGGGAGCAATCTCTCGCACCCACAACAGAAAGAACCTTTACACCGACTGCCGGCAGTTTCCCTTTCAGATAGATGGAAAATGGTGCATTATAAATCTGCCGCAGTTTATCCGGATACCCCTCGTCTTCCTTTGTAATAAAACGAATTTGACTCTTTTCCAGTTTTGCATAGCTTTCCACTATCTT
>JBASOB010000040.1:0-4926 GCA_049657865.1 Mobilitalea sp. | reverse complement strand
GGTATTACAGTTGTTATAGAAATCTCAGGGTTATCAAAGGGTGCATAGGAAACGAATAATGCATTATTCGCATTTACCTTACTTATCTGTGAAGTACCTGTTTTACCTGCGACAACAAGGTCCAGATCATTAAAAACAGTATATACAGAACCACTTGGTTCATTTACGACAGAATACATTCCCTTTGAAACAGCATCCCAGCTGGAAGCTGAAAAATCAGTTAGATCATGATTTACAGTTGCGCTGTTCTCGATTTTTTTACCATCGGTTTGTTCGATTTTATCCACTAAAGTGAGGTTGTAGCAAATACCCCTATTGGCTATCGTTGTTACATAACGAGCTAATTGGACTGGAGTATAATCATTCGTGCCCTGTCCAATAGCAGAACGAACAGGATCATCTACTGATATCTCCGGTTCCGCTTCGGTAAGCTCAATTCCGGAGGTTTCATTTAATCCAAAAAGTGTTGCATATTTTTCGATTCGTGACAAACCAAGAGATTTATCAAACTTACCTGATGAATCAAGGCTGAGTCTCCAACCCATTTCATAAAAGTAATAATTACAGGATACTTCAAGGGCTTTTACTATATCAACGGATCCATGAGAACCCGGGAATATATGGCACTTGGCATATGGTGTAATCTTCGTAAATTCTCCTAAATCCAAAACAGTTTCATCAACCGATACTACATTCTCTTCTAGCGCTGCAAAAGCAGTTACCATCTTAAAGGTGGAACCCGGTGCAGAACGTTGAAGAACAGCACGGTTTCTAAGAGGTAAGGAATTATCATTCAATAATTGTGAATAATATGCGGAATCTACTTTATTGGCTAACCGGTTGTTATCATAACTTGGATAAGAAACCAGAGCTAATATATCGCCGGTATTTACATCCGTAATTACGACAGAACCGCTGCAAGGTTCTAAAGCCAGCATATCAGGCGTTATCTGCAGGGAAGTCAGTTTATCAACTATAAATTGATAAGCAGAGTAATTATTGTTTGATAAACGATTAATCTCATCATCATTAGATTGTAACACACCTTGGTCAAATAATAAAAGACAAATTTCAGTTCCTGACAATTTATACGAAAATACTAAATTCCGATATATCATTTTGTTAAATATGCTATCTTCTTTCAAAATTTTCTTCGTATAAGTGATTAACTGCGAGTAAAGTTCCTCGGCACTGTAATATTTATCACCAACCTCAAGTTTAGACAAATCAATCCAGTTATTCGCAATTGCATATTGCAAAAATTCGCTTAAACTGATGTTACCATCTTTATAATCAAGATATTTTGCATCATCAGCGGGAATACTTTTTGTCAGAAGAACGTTGTTGGTTTTTAAGGCCTTATAAAAATAATCCAGGTAATCTTCCATCTCATCTCCGGCTTTCGCATTTGTGATGGTATTGTCCGGGCTTAATAACGTATCAAGTTCTTCGAAGGCATTGTTCAGTGCACTTTTATATTTCTTATAAACGGATACTTCAAGATCACTGGCGTCTTTATCAGTAAATTGACTGATATCAATAATATTGTTACTGATTAAGGCGTTATACACTTCATAGATGGGAACTAAAATATCGCTCGCACTATCACCTTTCGTTCCATAATCAAGGTCAGGACGAAGCTTTGATAATAAGATCGAAGTGATTTCTTTTTCCAGCAAATGATATACTGATTTCTGAAGTTCACTGTTTATCGTAAGATATAAATCATCTCCGGCAACTGGGTCCGTTCGGTCCACTATAGAAACTACTTTTCCTGCCGTTGTAACACTTACTGTTTCTACACCCTTTACTCCGCTAAGCGTACTTTCATATGCTTTCTCTAAACCGGTTTTTCCGATATAATCCGTGGAATTGTATTCATTATCAGAATCTGCATAGGTTTCGAGTTCTTCCGAACTAATTAATCCGGTATATCCGAGGATATGAGAAAAATACTTACTGTCTTCATATACGCGGTGAGTTTGCTGCTCAATCTCAACTCCAGGCATATTGGCGCTATTTTCTTTAACGGCAGCCACTGTTTTATCACTGATATTAGAGGCTACAGTTATTTTTAAATATTTTGGATAATTACAGAACAAAGCATATCGTACACCCATGATCTTCAAGGTTTCATCAACGGTGTAATCCTCAGAAATGCTGAACATGTGAGTATAGTCAGTACCGGTACCATTACAAAGGAATTCATAAACTTCTTTCGCTGTGGCATTCTTCTGTTCTTCTTTTAATTCGCCGGTATCTTCATCAAGAACATAAGCATAAGCATTTTTTAAAAACCGGGTTAACGTAGTGCCATCTACTGTAAATTCAAATTCTCCGTCTTCCGTTTGTCGGATGTAAAATTCATTATCTAAAGTATCACCGTTCTGCTCAATTAAATTAACCAGTTTGAAAATCACGGCATTTCGAACTTCATTCGAAGTAATTTCTGTACTATCTTCTATTGTTACGGCATAAGTAAGCTGATTTGAAGCTAAAAGTACACCGTTACAGTCATAAATATTAGCACGGGTAGATTTGATTTCTCTGGTTTTCGTATATTTCGTATTATTTTCTTCCTCTATCGTAGGACCTTCTATTATCTGTAAGACAAATAATCTATTTATCACAACAAAGAATAAGGCTAGATAAATGAGGGCAATAGGAAATAGTCTTGATTTAAATAATTTTCTAAAATATTCTAAAAATATATCAAACAATGCTATGCCTCCTCATCCGAATTGCGATTTAATCGATTATGAATCAAATGTAGTAGTTTATACAAAAAAATAGACACGGCAACAGTATATATCATCTCAGGCAAAATAATACGTCTGAGATAATACAGAAAGTCTAATCGTCCGCGAAGCAAAAATTCAAATATGTAATAGAAAAATCCGTATACCAAATCACTGATTGCGATAAAAATGATGGGCAGGGTATAATCGTCGTTGGAATATATCTTATTGGTAAATCCTACCATATAACCGATCAGCAGATATAATAAAGCGTAGAGACCTACCACATTACTGCCAAACATCAAATCAACTAAAAGACCGCTGAAGAAACCAACAAGAAGCCCTTCTGTTCTACCCCGCATATATGCAGTGGAAACAACAAGAATGAGCAACAGGTTAGGCATAATATCAGCGAGTTGGACATAGTGGAACATGGCACTCTGAAGAACAAAACATATAATTATTTCAGCTGTATATATTAGAAATCGTTTCACGACTATACCTACTTTATCTTAGTCTATCAGGGGCTCTTTTAACTCAGTGATGATCAATACTTCTTCTAAACGTTCAAAATCAACTACCGGTGTTAAATATGCGGTTTTTGTCATGTTGCTGGCATCAAGTTTGATGTCGCTGACATAACCGATTAAAATGCCCTGAAGAAAATTAGGACTGATGTGAGAAGTTACTATTTCGTAACCATCTTCAATCTTTGCATCTTTACTGATTAATTCTACACGTATTTTACCGTCATCTATTAATTCTAAATCTCCCTGTACAATGCAGGTATCCGAAGTGATTAAAAACATACCGCTGACATTACTATTATCATCGATAATGGATCTTACGACCGAATAATTGTAATGGGCTTCCGTAATAATTCCGGCAAGACCGTTACCGGCAAGGACATTCATATTTACTGCGATTCCATCTCGTGTGCCTTTATCAATTGTAAATACATTATACCAATTGTTCGTATCTTTACTGATGACACGTGCGGCTACTTTTGGATAGTCGAGATATTTTTGATCCAAATCATAAAGATCTCTTAATTCATCCAGTTCATACTTATCCTGCAATAAAAGCTTGTTATTATAAGACAGCAGATCAACCTTATCCTGCAATTGATCGTTTTCTGCCAGTAAGTCATTAATACTTTTTAAACGATCGAATTGATTGCCGATATAAGTCCCGACCGTATTAATCCCTTTTTGCATTGGCGTAATTACGGTCCCGACAGCTTCTTTTACCGGTGTAAGTTTCTCCCCGTACCGGAAAGAAAAAATCAGCAGTCCAATACAAAGTACAATGCATACAATGAGAACATGTTTTGGCTTAATATTTAGTTTTGTCCTTCGTCTCATAGTTGGTCTCCAATATATATGATTTGTAATTCAAAAAGCAAAGAATCCGGTGCAAGTAAAATTCATCTGCAAAAGCTAAGGAATAGCGCTTCTTTGAATTCTATTTTATTATGAATGTAATAAAGCAGCATCCATTATGGTTAAACAAATAATTTAGGCTTTAACACATCCGCTAGAATGTTTAATTTAGGATCTTCCATAATCTTACCAAGTCCATTAACGACAGTATTGGCAGAATCCGGGCAGATGTTAATCTTTAAATCGGTTTCCTGATGCATTAAATCAGCTAAAGATAAGATATTAGCAGATCCGCCGGTTACATAAATTCCGCTGTCAATAATATCAGAGGATATCTCAGGTGGTGTACGTTCTAATATAATCTTAGTCGCATCAATGATTGAGAATAAATATTCTGAAATAGCTTCAAAGATATTAGAAGAACTAACTTCCATTTCGGTGGGTAATCCGGTTACTACATCTCGGCCGTATACTTTCAGGGTGGCTTCTACTGTTGGGAAAGCACAAGCCAGCTTCTTCTTTAGATTTTCTGCTGTTTTATCACCGATATATAAATTATATTTTCTCTTTACCATATTCTTAATGGAATCATCTAAACGGTTTCCACCAACCGGAATCAATTTGCTTAGAACGATTCCACCGAGAGAAAGGATGGACACTTCTGTCGTATCAGCACCGATATCAACAATCATCACGCCTCTGGCTGTCATTACATCAAGACCGGCACCGATTGCATCTGCAATTGGTTTTTCGACAATCTTAATATGACCTACTTTTAAGCTGGAGCTTGCAATTAAATCATAAAA
>JBASOB010000039.1:0-4938 GCA_049657865.1 Mobilitalea sp. | reverse complement strand
TGATACAACACTGCAATATCTTCTAATTTATTAGGAAAGCAGTAATCAGAACATGCCTGTTCGGCTTGATCCAGGGTTTTTCTATCTTCTTGGCCTAATTTATGTAAGTAATAAGCTTTGTAATAATAAAGCATCGGTTTCATCTGACCGCACTGCTGCAGCAGCATAATTGCTTCTTCATATGCTCCAAATTCAGCATAATCTCTAGCAATCAGCAAATAGTTTTCTGCATAATCCCTCATTATTTGATTCATATTGTTCAAAATACTGGAGCGCTTATCTTCCTCCAGCCTGCTGAGTTCATGCATAGATAAATAATCAAAGGCGTCTATAGAAATATTTTCACTAATCCATACTCTCGCTTCTTCCTTACGGCCAAGTTTCCTTAATATATAAGCTTTCAATCCTCTCGCTTTTATATTATGGGAATTTTTAATCAATCCTTTTTCTACAAATTCGAAAGCTGCTTCATAATTATTTCTAGCAGCCTCGATTGCCGCCAGGTAATAGAAGGACATCTCCTGCTGTTCACTTGTCCAGCTCGCCTTATAGAAGGCATCAAATGCCTCCTCGTTCTTATTCTGATAATATAATACCAGTCCAAGATTATAGTAGGGTTCACTGTGATATGGATTAGGATTCTTCGATATAGAGCGCTCTATAGCCTTTCGGAATAGTATTTCTGCTTCTTCAAAGCAGCCTCTTCTCATTAGCAGATTTCCATAGGCGTTATTAATCCTGATATCACCGGCATCCCTTTTTAAACCTTCTACATAGTATGGGTCCGGTAAATAGGTGGCATGACGATATTGTTCTAGATGAAGTCCAGTTAAATATAATTCTTCGTTGCTCAGCATTTCATCTGGTTCTTTGGCTTTCTCTGCTGGTTTTGGCAGTTCTTCCACTTTCTTCGGTTTCGGATGATATTCCACCAATAATTTGTCTTCTGCATAAACTTCAATTTTTAAATCTATCTCATTTTTTACTAAGGTAGTAAATGTCTTCTCATAAATATCCACCGGTGAAAGTGTAACAATCTCTTTTGCAACAGTTATTCCATCATTGGTGATCCCTATCGTAGCATGTTCGTATTTACTTGTTGCATAGATACAAACATAAATTCCTTCCTCTGTCTGCTCCAAATTAACTGCTGCATAGATGGTGGCATTTTTTACTTGTCCCACTGCTTTATATGGCATAAAATATTGTTTAAACGTCTTTTCCTCAAAGGGTTTTAACCAGGTAAAATCCGGTTGATTATCGGTATAAACTCCTGTCATAAGTTCAATGTAAGGTCCGTCTTCATCGGTAAGATTTCTATCCCATGCTTTACCAAAATCTCCATTTCCCCAGGTCCATTGCTTTTTACCCGGTGAAATATGATGATCCGCTACATGCAGGATACCCGCTTTCAATTTATGGTCATAGCCACCCACAAAATCATAATCAGATTTTTCTGCCATATAGGAGGTAGGTACTGGTATATTTTTATATTTTGAAATGTCTACACCTGCACTATAATCATGTTTGTAATATACACCAGTCGCGATAGGAAATTTGGAAACATCGCGTTTGCCGTGATCCATAACTGCTTGCACATCAGGAGGAAAGATGGACTGAGTATGTTCATTCGCTGCTATCGCAGGATTAGCCCACCACAGAAATGTCTGAGGCATGGAAGTGCGATTATATAACTGACCTCTGATTTCGATATATGCCTTACCCGGATATAAAGTGAACTCCGCCATCCCCTTGGTACCATACATTTGGTCTACATCATTCACTAGAAGCGCCTTGCTGCCATCTTCGTTTTCCTTTAGCAGATAATCGATTGGCATAAAGGTGGTAGGCCGATGATGCTGGGGCCAATTAAACTCTATGCCACCTGAAATCCAAGGACCTGTAAGTCCTACTAATGCAGGCTTAATAACATGATTATAGTATACGAAATCATAATCATTAGTTTTGTCATAGGCTCTGTGAATACGTCCGCCTAATTCAGGCAGCAGCATTACTCTTATATATTCATTTTCTAAATAAACTGCGTTATACTCTTTATCTACTTTTGTATCACTTATACTTTCAATCGTAGGATAGGGATATATCTTTCCTGAACTTCCTTGATAAACCCTTTTTTCCAAGAATATCGGGTTCTTCTCCGGTTCTCCGACTTCATAAGTTGGAATCATCACTTTTTCTTCCCATATCTTAACTTCGCTCATAGATTCTCGCTCCTTAAATCATATTTTTAAAGATATCTTGATAAATATTTTAATTTCTATCCAGTTTATTGCTGCCCAACGCTTAATTGATTTTTTGAATAAACAAATTTGCTAAAATACAGGGCTATCTTAAATGCTTAATCAATTATATTTATCTATTACTGGATTGCTTTCTATTTATTGCCATATTCTTTCTATTTACATATTACTAGAATTTTCATATTTTTCATTATCATATTTTGTTAATGAATTGCAAAAAATTGCTCTATTATATTGACCAAAGGTCTTTATATTCCTATAATAATGATAGATCTATTTCAAATTATATATTCAGAGAGAAGGTATTTTATTGATTTCCAGTGAAAAAGGGGTATTAAAGAACTCTGATTACTATTTATATACTCCAAGTATTCAGGCAACTAAGACTTTTTTATATCCTACCTGTGTCGGTTATTTTTATTATAAACCAACTTATTATTTACATCGTGATATTTATGAAAGTTTTCTTATTATGTATGTAAAAAAGGGATCCTGTATAATTTCTATTGATGATCGGACTCAGACGGCAGAAAAAAGCCAAATTGTTATTCTTGACTGCTATAGTCCTCATACCTATTACACCCAAACCGGATGGGAAGCTGAATGGCTTCATTTTGATGGTCCTGTTGCAAGAGAATATTTCAAAATGATAATTGCAATATCCGGAATAGTGATAACTTTAAATGATACCTTTCTATTTGAAAAATATCTGCATAAAATTTATATATTGTTTCACGATAATGCTCCGATTAAAGAAGCTTTAATTTCTAAATACATTACGAATATTTTAACCGAGTTGCTTATTTCTCAAGAAAGCACTTCCTTATCGTCAAATAATTCAAATTGGATTGAAGAAACTACCGCATATATCAATGAACATCTTTGCGAAAACTTAACCTTGGAGGATATTTCCGCCAGAGCCTCCTTGAGTCCATATTACTTTATCCGGTCTTTTAAAAAAGAAACCGGTTTTACGCCACACGAGTATATCATTGCATCACGTATTAATTCTGCTAAGTTTCTATTAAAAAGTACCAACCTTATGATTAAGGAAGTTTGTTTCAATTCCGGCTTTGCGAGTGAAGCTGCTTTCTGCACTACTTTCAAGAAGTGGGAAAGTATAACACCCAGTACTTATCGCAATCAGGTGAAAAACCAAGAAAATCTCAGCCATTAAATACAGGTCCGAAGCTTTTCATATAACAGAACTTAACATAGAAATAGAACTAGGCTCAAAAATAGAACAAAGTACAGAAATAGAACTTGGCTCAAAAATAGAACTATACACAAAAATAGACGCTTATAAAAATAGTATTTAAATTTAGAGTACAAATTATCTAAATCAAATTATTATCTTTTTTTCTGATAAGCTATTACTTCTGCGAGACTATTAGTCTACATGATTTTTCCGAAGATATTTCTCCATGATATTCTCAAATTAATTTACTACTCTTGCTAATTATATTTGAAAGGAATAAAATGAAGTTGTACTTTCATATTAGAAATATGTACCTTTCCGTTAATATTTCAATTAAATTTTATAAGAAAGAAGGTATCCTATGACAAATAAGAACAACCCGGAACAGCTTCCCTTAACCGATGAATATCTTGACAAAATGAATGCCTATTTTCGTGCTGCCAATTATTTATCTGCAGCTCAGCTTTATTTACTCGATAATCCACTTTTGAGAGAACCCTTAACACTAGATCAGATCAAGAAAAAGATTGTAGGTCACTGGGGCACAGTTCCCGGACAGAATTTTGTATATGTTCATTTAAACCGTATTATTAAAAAATATGACCAGGATATGATGCTAATCTCCGGTCCCGGACATGGCGGTAACTTCTTCATTGCCAACACTTATCTGGAGGGTAGTTACAGTGAAGTATATCCAAATGTAAGTCAGGACATGGAAGGACTTCAAAAGCTCTGTAAACAGTTTTCCTTCCCGGGTGGAGTATCGAGCCATGTTGCTCCTGAGACTCCTGGATCGATTAATGAAGGCGGTGAACTTGGTTATTCCCTTGCTCATGCATTCGGTTCCGTATTTGATAATCCAGCCTTAATCACTACTTGTATTGTCGGTGATGGTGAAGCAGAAACCGGTCCATTAGCAACCTCTTGGCACTCGAATAAATTCTTGAATCCAGAAACTGATGGAGCTGTACTTCCAATTCTTCATCTGAATGGATATAAGATCAGTAATCCTACTATCTTCTCCCGTATTACTCATGAAGAAGTGGAAAGCTTCTTTGTAGGTTGCGGTTGGAAGCCTCATTTCGTAGAAGGCAATGATCCAATGGAAATGCATCGCCTCATGGCAGACACTCTGGATATCGTAATGGCAGAGATTAAAGAGATTCAAAAAGAAGCCAGAGCAAATCACGATCATACTCGTAAGATGTGGCCGATGATCGTTCTTCGTACTCCGAAAGGCTGGACCGGCCCTGAAGTTGTAGACGGAGCACAGATCCTTGGAACATTTCGTGCTCATCAGGTTCCTATCTCTATGGAGAAGCCGGAGCATCTTGAACTACTGAAGGAATGGTTACTCAGCTACAAACCAGAGGAATTATTTGATGAAACTGGTAAATTAGTTCCAGAACTTGCGGAGCTTGCACCAAAGGGACCTCGCAGAATCGGTTCCAATCCTCATGCAAATGGCGGTCTTCTGCT
>JBASOB010000038.1:0-5490 GCA_049657865.1 Mobilitalea sp. | reverse complement strand
ACAAATCTTATTCGGAGCTTTTAATTGATATAAAAGAACGTGTGGTTGAAACGCAAGAAAGTATAATGGATGCACAAGATCATATGAATGAGACCATGATTTCTGTAAAATCAGAAATAGGAAAAATGAGTGAATTGGAACTGATGGACATGTTGAAAAATCTGAATGAAGCAATAGAACTTAAAAAAATGTCTAATACGATGAAATTTTGGGACGATACTTTTACTGATAAAATTGTGATGTATACCTATGGTGAAGAGAAGGAATTCAATCAGCTGACATAACAGATAAGAAAGAACAGATTAAAGAAACAATAGATTAAAGAGAGAACAGAATAAAAAAAGAACAGAATAAAGAAAGAACATAATAAAAAATAAAGATATGCTCCTGCTGAATTGGAGCATATCTTTATTTTATTTCTATGAAGGAAGCTTTCATTGCTATAGGAAAAATATTGAAAAATTTCCTTATTAAACATGTAGTAGTTTCGGTTTAGCTGAGGAGCGAACAAGGATTGCGGTTATTTCTTCTACTGTTGTAGTGCTTGTCGGGAGGTCGCAGATTAAAGACTTGTCTGACAAAACGGCAACACGGTCGCAGATTCCCATAATCTCATCAATATCGGAGGAAATGTAAATGATGCTGGCTTTCTTCTTCGTCATATCGTTAAGGAAGTTATAAATATCAATTTTACTGGCTAGATCGATGCCCCTGGTTGGTTCATCCAAAATAAAAATCCTTGCACGACTCATCATCCACTTAGCAAAAATAGCTTTCTGAAGACTGCCCTCGCTGTAGGCAAGGATACTTTTTCTGTAAAACTTAGGAATATTAATCTTGTTAATATAATCTAAGACAGTCTGTTTCATTAAATTAGAATTGATAATAAGGTTTCTCGAAAATCGATGTAGAGAAGGAAAAGCTATATTTTCATTTGTATCCAGTTCCTTGAAAATAGAATCTTCAAATCTGTTTTCCGGCATCAGTGCGATGCTGTTGTGGATCGCAACACGTGGACTGCTGATCGCTAACAGTTTGTTGTTAATATAAATCTGTCCGTCATATTTAGCTGCGCCAAATAAGCAGTTAGCTAGCAGTGTCCTGCCAGAACCAGCAAGACCGGTTATGCCGAGTATTTCTCCTTCTCTTAGCTGAAAATTAATGTTGGTCAGTTTGTCTTCAAATCCAAGATTTGAAACAGAGATTAGGACTTTCCCTTTTTTAATTATCATTTTTGGATAACGTTCCTTCAAACGAGCGCCGGCAAGCAAACGAACAATTTCTTCTTCCGTGGTATCCTTAATCACTTTAGTTCCAGCTAAGGAGCCGTTTTTAATGATGGATATTCGGTCACCGATTCGCATGGTATCATCGATACGATGTGTGATGTAAAAGATACCAGCACCCCTTGCCTTGATGTGGTTGACGATTTGATAGAGAAGTTCACGCTCACTTGAGGTGAGAGCAGCAGAAGGTTCATCTAAAATGACAACCTTAGCATCTGAAATATAAGCTTTGCAGAATTCTATCATCTGTCTCTGAGCCAAACCGAGTGTTCTGACCGTATCAGACATTTCAATTGGCAGATTTAATTCGTGAACCAGTTCCTGAAACTGATTGTTCAGTTTATCGAAATCTATGGTACGGAATAATTTGCCCTTATAAGGAAGATTATGAAAATATAAATTTTCAGCAACACTGAGATTCTCTAAAAGCATCGTGTGTTGTTGAATATAAATAAGTTCACTGTTGGAATAGAAAGAAAGGCTTTTTGGCTTGACTAATTGTCCTTCAAAATAAATCTCTCCGGAATCTGGCTGCAATATGCCGCTTATCATCTCCATCAACATACTTTTTCCAGAACCGTTTTCGCCCATGATCATATGCACCTCACTAGGATACAGGGAGATGCTGACGTCATTAATCTTGAAATTAGATACGGAAAGGTTAATATTCTTAAGCTCAAGTATTGGACTATTCAATGTAAACCTCCTAAAAAGGATTAATTTTCATAAACATCAATCGATGTGAATAATGGAATGTTGTGATTGTAGATATAGCTTTTATACTTGTCTTCAAGGTTAGAGTCCGTCAGAACACGATGCGCGATATTTAAGTTTCCAACATGATAGAGAGACTTGGTGCCAAAGAATCTGGATAGACAGACCACAGTGACTGAATCAGCAAGTTTAACGGAATGTTGGATCAAAGAAGCCTTTTTAGTACTTGAAACTGTCATTCCAACAGTTTCGCTTAGTCCGCCGATTTCTATAAAAATATGATCAAATGAAAAATTCCTTAAATTGTCGATTGTCATTTGTCCATAAACAGCATTTTCCTCTAAGTCCCCTCCTAAAAGAATCAATGTGTTTGCGGGAGAATGCGAGAAAGCAGAGGCAATAATCAAGTCGTTCGTGACGATAGACAAATTGCTGTGCGCTGATAATGCTTTCGCAATATAGACATTCACGGAACCACTTGTAAGCATAATGGCATCACCATCATTAACCAGATGGAAAGCGGTGTCTGCGATTTCCTGATACAGCAGGATATCTTTGTTTTCTTCATTCTCGTTCCATATGGATTCTTCAACATAGTCCTTGAGTACAGCACCGCCATGCGTACGTTTGAGAAAACCTTCTTTTTCGAGTTTCTCAAGATCGCGACGGATTGTTACTTCGGTAACATCAAGAAGCTCACTTAATTTAGCAACGGATACTTTTTCTTCTTTTAATAAGTGGTTTTTAATGATTCGTATTCTTTCGATTGCAAACATATAATTATCCAATCTTTTAATGTATTCGGAGGTTTTAGGAAACATCATAAAAAAGGTCATTTTATTGAATATAATACACGATTTTAATACAAAAAACAATAACAACCTTTTCACTCCGATCGTCGATAGAAGTATTAGTCTGACAGCAGAAGAAAGTTGCTTGGATAATGATGGAATTTAGTGATATCTAAGACATAAATAATAGGGAATTTATAAGGTTGTGTAAATTGTACAAATAAAATGGAATATCTAAGAAAGTGTTGTTGACAATTACATATGTGCGTGATATGATTCGTTTATACAAACACAAACGAAAGAGAAAACGAACATAAACGAAGAAATTGGAAACATATGGATTTTGCTATTAAGTATTGCTTTGGTGTTGACTATAGAAAACTATAGTTTAGCATAAATCAACAAAAATTCCAAAATACAAGGAGGATTTTATGAAAAAGAACGTACGGGGAATCAGAAAAGTTGTATCATTATTTATGCTTCTAACAATGTCAGTTTTTCTACTTTCAGGATGTGGGGCAAAAGAGGTAGAGACAGAAACAGATGCTGAACCAACAAAAGCTGCCGTTACAGAAGCAGTAGCAACAGAAGCACCAGCAGCTACAACAGCTCCTGCTGAACAAACAGGTTCCGGTCAATACATTGGAATCTCGATGCCAACACAATCCAGTGAACGTTGGATCAAAGATGGCGCTGCTATGAAAGAAATTCTTGAAGGCAAAGGATATACCGTTGACTTACAATATGCAGAAGATGATATCCCAACACAAAAATCTCAGATTGAAAATATGATAACAAAAGGTGCAAAAGTTCTTGTTATTGCAGCAGTAGATGGTTCTACACTTTCCGATACACTTGATGCAGCAGCTGCTGACGGCGTTAAGGTAATTTCTTATGACCGTTTACTTGTTAATACAGATGCTGTTTCCTATTATGCAACTTTTGATAATAGACGTGTTGGACAGCAGCAGGCAGAATCACTTGTTGAAGGTATTAAGAAGCTCAAAGGTGAAGGCCCTTACAACATCGAGTTGTTCGCAGGTTCTCCTGATGATACCAACTCCTTCTACTTCTTCCAAGGAGCAATGGATGTTTTACAGCCACTGATCGATGCAGGCACAGTTGTAGTTCCTTCTGGTCAAGTAACTCAAGAAGCAGTTGGAACACTTAGATGGGATGGTGCAGTTGCACAGTCTCGTATGGATGCAATCCTTGCAGCTAACTATACAGATGGAAAGACTCTTCATGGCGTTTTATCTCCATATGATGGTATCTCCAGAGGTATCCTTTCTTCCTTAACAGCATTTGGTCTGACCGGTACGGATATACCAGTTGTAACAGGTCAGGACGCAGAAGCAGCATCAATCAAGCTCATTGTTACAGGAGACCAATACTCTACAATTTTGAAAGATACACGTGAACTTGCTGCAGTTGCTGCAAACATGGTTGACGCAGTTCTTTCCGGTAAAGAACCTGAAATCAATGATACCGAAACTTATGATAATAATGTAAAGATCGTTCCTTCCTATTTACTTGAGCCTTTCATTGTTACAATAGAAAATTACCAGGAATTAGTTATGGATTCTGGATATTTGAAACCAGAAGACATTCAATAATTCTAGTAAGACTTTAATTGCTGAAATGTCGGTTAGTAGAATGGTGCTAACCGACATTTTAGTATTGAATAAACAGGTGCGTCAAAACAGAAATGTAGCGCTGATGCTTAAGGAGTAAAAGAGAAACCTTTCACTCGACAAATTTTATGCTTGCAGCCCATAGCTAAGGGCTGTTGCAAGAACGGGGACAAATATGGAACAATATGCATTGGAAATGAGAAACATATCGAAATCGTTTCCTGGCGTCAAAGCTCTTGATGATGTTAATCTAAAGGTAAAGCCTCATCAAATACATGCGCTTGTAGGCGAAAATGGGGCTGGAAAATCGACATTAATGAATGTCTTGAGTGGTGTCTATCCTCACGGAACATATGAGGGAGATATCGTTATTGACGGGCAGGTATGTACATTTAAGAATATAAAAGAAAGTGAAGCAAAAGGCATTGCCATCATACATCAGGAATTGGCACTGATCCCACAGCTTTCAATTGCGGAAAATGTTTTCCTCGGCAATGAACAGACAGATTATGGGCCTGTCATCAGCTGGAATAAGACACGGACAAAAACTGCAGAGATTATGAAAAAAGTTGGTCTGCATGAAAATATCGATACAAGAATACAAGACATCGGTATGGGCAAGCAGCAGCTAGTTGAGATTATCAAGGCTCTTGCGAAAGATGTCAATATTCTGATTCTTGACGAACCGACAGCAGCACTTAATGATGAAGATTCAAAGCATCTGCTTGATTTACTGCTGGAACTTAAGGACCATGGGATTACAAGCATTATCATTTCGCATAAAATAAATGAAGTAACAAAAGTTGCAGATGTAATTACCGTACTTCGTGATGGTAAAACAATCGAAACTCTTGTGAAAGGCGTTGATGATATTACGGAGGCCAGAATCATAAAAGGTATGGTTGGCCGTGAACTTGTTGACCGATTTCCGAAAAGAACACATGCAATTGGGGATGTTTGCTTTGAAGTGAAGAACTGGAGTGCGTATGATTCGAAAGATGAATCAAAACTTTTTCTGAAAAACATCAGTATCAACACGCGAAAAGGTGAAGTTGTCGGTATCGC
>JBASOB010000037.1:0-19350 GCA_049657865.1 Mobilitalea sp. | reverse complement strand
CCTAGAAGTTGACTTTATATATTGTTGTTTATTTTCTAATCCTCTTTTACTGTAATCCATTGTAATAACCATGCCTTTCTCTCTGCTTGCATACTTTAGGCTGCAGGCATAAGGTTGCGTGTGAAAGAGTTCTCCTTCGCACAGACCTCTAATTGCATCGTAAATGCTTTATACATTATAACAAATATACATCATGAAATAAAGGAAAAAATTGTGACTTATTTATTAGCGATATATTACACAAGTATAACACATGAAAAAAGTCTTATTATGGAAGTGAACAAACAGATAAATCAGTCAGGAATGATTTACTGAAATACATGTACTTCACCATCAAAAGAGGCAAAATAGACGGAATCCCTTTCTTCAATCAGGGCACTGCCGTTTGTGAGTTCTGCAGTTTTACTTATAAAAGACGGTAGCTTGCTTGGGGAGATCAAAAGAATCAGCTTTACGATATCTGTATACTCTGAGGACAGGGTGGTAATTTGATCCTGTACGACATAATGCTGTATTTTACCGATCATATTATAGTCTGTAGTGACCAAGACTTTCACACCGAGTTCTTTCGTGATGATTTTACTGTTGTTTAGGCCTTCAATGGTAGCAGACTGATAAGCTTTTACTAACCCGCCGGTACCAAGAAGAGTACCTCCAAAATAGCGAGTTACAACAACAACAAGATTGGTTAACTCGTGTTTTGATAATACATCCAGCATCGGTCTTCCGGCAGTCTGGCTGGGCTCCCCGTCGTCAGAGCAGCGCATAACCGGGTTTTCGGTACCGATAATGAAGGCGGAACAGTTATGTGAGGCATCCCAATACTTTTTCTTGAGACTGTCTATTACTTCAATGGCAGCTTCTTCTGTTTCAACAGGACAGACAGTTGCTATGAAGCGAGATTTTTTCATTATATATTCACCGACACCACCTTCATGGATGGTTTGAAAGGCTTCTTTCATAGAAAATGATCCTCCTTCTTCTATATTAAAAGTATTCATAAAAATTTGCATTATATTGATTATAACAATCCCTTAGTCTACGTGCAAGTGAAATGGAGGGGGAGACTGAATTGCAAAAGAATTGGGAAAAAATAAAAAGAAAACATCTGTTTGCATAGTTGCCATACAGCTTAAAAATATGGTATCATAGTGTGAAGAAAGAACATCTTCACGCAGAAGAACTGCGAAACTCGCACAGTGGTGCGAATTCCTTGTTCTTCCGGGTATTGGCGAGGACTAAGGGCGGTATAGTGTGAAGAAAGAACATCTTCACGCAGAAGAACTGCGAAACTCGCACAGTGGTGCGAATTCCTTGTTCTTCCGGATATTGGCGAGGACTAAGGGAGGTATCCTGGGGGTGCTTTGAAAGAAAATTATTTCGGTAGGTAGTAATAATCGTAAATTTGAAAGAAAGAGGAAGTATGATATTTAAGCTATATCAATATCATGCAAGATTAAAATGAAATTTAAAAAGATATCCTGGTTACCGGCAGTTCTTACTATGTTAGTTATCTTCTGCTTTTCTGCGCAACCGGTAATTGCTTCCAGTAAAAGTAGTCAGGTTATAGTAAATATAATCTTTGATTTATATGAAAAAATCAGTAATACTCCGCTTTTAGATGGAATCAGAACTCAAAAGATGGAGATAATGGAACATATCGTACGAAAAGGAGCGCATTTTTCTGAATATGCATTTTTAGCAAACATGATTATGTTACATTTGGCTGTTTGGGGGAGAAAAAGAAAAGAATTGATTGGCTTATCAATTCTTCTTTCGACGATATATGCGGTTACAGATGAATTTCATCAGATCTTCGTGCCGGGAAGAGCAGGAAGGGTTAGTGATGTATTAATTGATGCATCGGGTGCAATTGTGGGAACACTTATTTTCTGTATCCTGGCATTGCTGATTCAGAGACGAAATGCTGCGAAAGCCAAGAAGGCTATATTACTTCAGTAAAACGATTCAGTTCACGGACATAGGTATATTCAATAGAAGAAAGAGCGATTTCTAATTGGTCGCGGTCAACGTTCATGCTGCTGCAGAGATCCTCGAGTGTTAGGTATTCGTCTCTTAACTTAGTATTGATAAAACTCAATAGCATATATGGGTCTTTTGGTATTTTCATGAGATACTCCTTTATGTTTCAATGCATTATATCTTTTCATTATCCACATTCTTGAATATATTTCAAGGGTTTCTATCAGAAAATTTGCCGATTCATTCGAGATAAGAGAATAATCGACTTGTTATACAGGATTCATTAGTAGATGGATATCTTCACCAGGGAGGTGACTGTTATGGATTTATTTGACTATATGAGAAATAATACGATGGAGAAGGAGTCTCCGCTGGCATCAAGACTTCGTCCTATTACCTTGGAAGAAGTAGTAGGACAAAACCATATCATTGGAAAGGATAAACTCCTTTACCGCGCCATTAAAGCGGATAAAGTGAGTTCTATTATATTCTATGGTCCGCCGGGAACAGGAAAGACAACCTTAGCGAAGGTGATCGCCAATACTACCAGTTCCATCTTCACTCAGCTGAATGCTACCGCTTCAGGGAAAAAGGATATGGAGGCAGTTGTTGCCCAAGCAAAGAATAATATTGGAATGTATGGCAAAAAAACTATTCTTTTTATCGATGAGATTCACCGATTTAATAAAAGTCAGCAGGATTATTTACTTCCATTTGTGGAAGACGGAACGGTTGTTTTGATAGGCGCAACAACCGAAAATCCATATTTTGAGGTGAATTCTGCGTTACTATCCAGATCTATCATCTTTGAACTAAAGCCTTTAGAAAAAGAAGACATCAAGATTCTTCTAAAAAGAGCAATCGAGGATAAGGAAAGAGGTCTTGGTGTATATAATGCAGTATTAGATGCGGATGCGATGGAATTTCTTGCCGATATTGCCAATGGTGACGCCAGAGCAGCCCTAAATGCAATTGAAATCGGAGTTCTTACCACGGAGCGTTCTATAGATGGGCAGATTCACATTACTCTTTCTGTGGCTTCGGAGTGCATACAAAAAAGAGTTCTGAAGTATGATAAAGATGGCGACAATCATTATGATACCATCTCAGCTTTCATAAAAAGCATGCGTGGCTCTGATCCAAATGCGGCGGTATATTATCTTGCCCGAATGCTTTATGCAGGTGAAGAAGTTGCATTTATTGCCAGAAGAATTATGATATGTGCATCAGAGGATGTATCGAATGCAGATCCAAACGCACTTGTAGTAGCAACCTCGGCGGCGCTGGCTGTTGAAAGACTTGGTATGCCGGAAGCACGAATTGTCCTGGCACAGGCAGCCACTTATGTTGCCTGCGCACCTAAGAGTAATTCTGCTATCTGTGCAATTGATGAAGCCATGAATGTAGTACAAAATGAAACTACTTCCACTATTCCTGCATATCTTTTGGATGCTCATTATAAAAGTGCGTCTAAACTAGGTCATGGATTAGGTTATCAATATGCTCATAATTATGAAAATCATTACGTGGATCAGCAGTACCTTCCTGATGAATTAAAAGACCGAGTATTCTATTCTCCCTCTGACAATGGATATGAACAACAGATTCAAGCATATTTCAAGAAAATCAAGAAACAATAATCCTTCTCCCTGCATCTAGCGATGCCTATGTGCACAAAAAGGATAAAATCATACATTTTGGGGCTGAAACACTCGAATCCACTACTTGATTCTCGGGTGTTCAGAATTTAATTACATAAGTATAAACAATAATTGAAATAAGAGCTAGCAAAGCAACTCAGACTATATAAAAAGATACAGAGTACAACTAATGTAACGTAGATTAGTTGTACTCTGTATCTTTTATTCATAAAACTCAATTATTTTGCATAACCTATTCTTATAAGTTATGAATAAAAACATATGCATAGAATATTCATAAAAACAAGGAAGGAATCTTTGTAGTATATAAACCTATGTTTGAACGTATGTACACAACCGATATAAATTTATTTTCAGAATCTATTCTCGATTTGTATATAGTTTACTTATTGCCATCTTCTTGTTCTTCTTGGATATCATTTTTGTGTACATATTTGTAAGTTGCGATAAAGATATGAATCATGATAGGGATTACGATGGTACAGAAAACACTTGCTAAAAACAGACCCGGTGCTTTCTCGGTAGCAAAAATAGCGGAGATAAATGAAATGATATACATGGAAGCAATTAAAATAATACCAACGATAGCGGAGATGCGTTTCACTTTTTTCATGTGGAATTCCTTTCTATATGAAATGATGATTATATTTTACGGACCTGCTAATTATATAAAAATAAATACTAAAAAGCAAGGAAAGGAGAATGAATTTATTTTCTGGGAAAAGTTAAAGGTACAACCGAATTTAAGGATGCTGGTACATATTACGAAATTCAGTAGGAGTACAATTCTTAACGATACGAAACATTCTTATAAATGCGGATATGTTGTTAAATCCAGAACGAAAGGCTACTTCTGTGATATTAATATTGGGGTCGATTAAAAGCTTTTCTGCATAGGCAATACGTCGTAAGTTCAAATATTTATAAAAAGATACGTTGGAAAACTCTTTAAACAATCGGCTGAAATGAAATTTGCTAAAACCTGCAAGACTTGAAATGCCATCAAGTGTCAGGGAATCGGTACAATTCTGGTTGATATAATCACAGATGGAGTGAAACTTTTGGATATATTCCTGCTGTTTGTTATTCTTTGCATCGGGAAAAAAGTTTATGTTTGCAGAACAATTGCGACTGATTAAAACAATGATCTGAAAAAGCTTGGCATAAACTGCGACATTCATCATCTGAGCATTTGCTAGATACTCCTCCGTAATTTCGGACAGGAGAATAGCAATCTCATTATGAATCATCGGAGCCTCCTCAGGTGTAATTAATAATGCAGGCTGAAGCAAAGTAAGAAAAGTTTCGAATTCCTTGATTGCACCAAAGGAAGATAATTCGGCTTGGAAGATAATCCGATTTCCTACTGGTGGTGCATATAATCGGTGCAATGTACCAGGAGCTATCAGTAAAATATCTCCAACCCTTAATTTAATATTTACATCATTGCACTCAACACGATAATCATTAAGAACTGGCATAATGATTTCAATCGGAGTGTGCCAATGATTCGGATAATCCTCTGCTTCAACATTATTGTATAACATTAAACTTGAATTATCTGCAAAACTAACTGTCTCGCGAACACCGTCAAGAATATGAATCATAATTAAATGCCTCCCCTTTTTAACCTCAAAATGTAAAAAACTATTATAATGATATTTTCCTATATTTGAAAACAGAACATTGCTTCGTCAACATGAAAATACTCCCCGTAAATCATGTGACAAGACAATTTGAATTCGTGCTTTAATTATAGAATATAATACAAAAAAATACAATAATTAATAGTATTAATTATAAATAATTTTATGAAAAATGGGAATACCAATAAATATGTATAGTGTATTTCGTGCAATTTAATAATTGTATAGTTAATATTCACAAAAAAATAATAAAAAATAATAGCAATAATTTGTAAGTGAATTGCAAAGATTACAATTAATAGTTTATTTTTCTGTTATATTTTATGTTGGAATTTTATCTGTTTGCATGTTATACTGTATCCGATAAGTGAATAAGGAGATAAGAGCGCAGAAGACAGAACTATGCTGATTGCTCATAATAATTGAGTTGATGAATCGATTCGACTTATAGCGAATGAAGAAAACAGTACGAGGAAGGATGAATAACCATGAGTTTATTGCAAGAATGGAGAGAAGAGGCATATGCCAAAGATATGCAGCAGAATGCCGGCCAGTTATTCTGGGCTAATTATTTTAACATTGAGAAGGAAATCTATAAAGTGCTTTTAGCAGATACCGATAAAGTATGGGAAGGTACTGTTGCATCTCTTGCGAAAGAATTTAGTACGGAATTAATGTATTTTGTTGGATTCCTTGATGGAATTAATGACAGTCTGATTACGCCAAACCCAATTGAAGAAATGGATGAAGAGACAAAGGTATGTTTGACTTTTAACATAGAAAAATTATATTCTCAGATGGTAGAAGCAGAAGCAGATTGGCTTTATGGACTCGAGGAGTGGGAACCACTTCTAACAAAAGAACGCAGAAAAGAATTATACCGTGTACAGAGAAGTTCCACGACTATCGTGAAAGATAAGAAAATCAATAGAAACGATCCATGTCCTTGCGGAAGTGGAAAGAAATACAAGAAATGCTGCGGTGCAAACGCATAATAAATTGGGTGTAATAGGACAGAATAAGTTCTATTACACCTATTTTTATGAGTGGGTTTATGCTCAAAAATTAACGGAATTATGAAAAGAAAGTCCATTTTCCTTGACTAACCTCACATTTGGCTTTATCATAGATACTAATTAATAATATTTTATCACCAGTAGTTGCTTCATGATAACTAATAGAAAAGTTGGGGTATTGGCAAATGGGCAGAAATAAGGATATGTATATTAATTACGAGAGTACATATAAAAGGCGTAGTAGAAAACGCAAGAACAAGACGGGGATTATTTTGCTGATCCTTTTAGTTCTTCTTTGTTTGGGTCTTGCGACAGCATTCTTTTTTTACTTTTTATAATAGAAGAAACATATCAATAATAGGATTGCAGTGCTGTATTATGTTGCACACTGCAATCCTATTTCGCATTTCGAAAAGGATTGTAATTTTATTATGAATTGTTTATACTGTATTTGAAATATCATGTTATTTACACTAGAATATTAGTGTTTGATGTCAGTGATTAAGAGGAGATTCTTATGAAACGTATTATGTTTACAGGGGCAGCAGGACAACTTGGTTTAGCCCTCTACCACCTGCTTAATGATCAAGAGGAATATGAATTACTTCGAACCGATGCAGTAGCAAGTGCGGATGGACTTATAAAATCACTTGATATCACGGACGAAGTTGCCGTAACAGCATATATTGAAAAGGAAAAACCGGAGATTATTATTAACTGTGCAGCAATCACTGCAGTTGATTTGTGTGAGGTCGAACAAGAGAAAGCATATCGTATTAATGCGCTTGGTCCGAAATATCTAGCCATCTCTGCTGCAAAAGTGGATGCAAAATTGATCCATATATCGACGGACTATGTCTTTGATGGACAGGGCTTTGTTCCTTTATCAGAAGATGCAATTCCAAATCCGACAAGCGTTTATGGTAAAACGAAAAATGCCGGAGATGAATTTGTTAAAGAATATTGCAGCAAATACTTCATTCTTCGCACTGCATGGGTTTATGGAGAAGGCAAGAATTTTGTTAAAACAATGCTTGCCTTGGCAGAAAAAAATACAAAAGTACGTGTAGTTTCCGATCAGTTCGGAACACCGACCAGTGCACTTGAACTTGCCAGAGTAATTATTTATCTGATGGAAACCGAGAGCTTTGGAGTCTATCATGCAACTTGTGAAGGAAGTGCCAGCTGGTATGACTTCGCAGTGACAATATTTGAGGCGGCAGGGAAAAAGGTGGAGGTGGAGGCTATTTCAACAGCTGATTATCCGACACCGGCAGCAAGACCGATGTATTCTGTTCTAGATAATAAGGCCCTTCGTGAAAGACATGGCTATTATATGAAGGATTGGAAAGAAGCGTTTAAGGAATATATGGAAGAATACCTAAAATTATAATTATGGGGGCAACGAAATGAAAACATATCTTGTTACAGGCGGCGCTGGATTTATTGGATCGAATTTTATACTCTATCTTTTTGAAAAATACGGAAACAATATTGAAATTATTAATGTGGATTCACTCACTTATGCGGGTAATCTTGAAAATTTGAAATCCGTGGAAGCAAGGGAAAATTATAGATTTATAAAACTTGATATCTGTAATAAAGAAGCAGTAGAAAAGGTTTTTGAAACTTATGATATTGACAGAGTAATTCATTTTGCGGCAGAGAGCCATGTAGACAGAAGTATCCGTAATCCAGAAGTCTTCGTCAATACGAATGTGCTTGGTACCCTGAATGTCCTTAATGCAGCGAAAATTGCATGGGAAACAGAGGATGGATATAAGCCGGGTAAAAAGTATCTTCAAGTATCTACAGATGAAGTATATGGTGCACTAGAAGGTGAAGAAGGATTCTTTTATGAAACAACTCCGCTTGATCCTCACAGCCCATATTCTGCAAGCAAAGCGTCAGCCGATTTTATTGTAAAATCCTACATTGATACGTTTGGATTCCCAGCAAATATTACGAGATGCAGCAATAATTATGGACCTTTCCAATTTCCAGAGAAACTGATTCCTTTAATGATTAATAATGCATTAGCAGGAAAGAATCTTCCGGTTTATGGACTTGGAACCAATGTGAGAGACTGGCTTTATGTGATGGATCACGCAAAGGCAATTGATTTAGTTGCTGAAAATGGTAAAATTGGGCAGGTATACAATGTTGGCGGACATAATGAGAAGAAGAATATTGAAATTGTCACCATAATTATTGACACCTTGCTTGAGATCCTTCCAAAGGATGATGAGAGAAGAAAGAATATTTCCCATGATTTAATCACTTATGTAGAAGATCGTAAAGGGCATGATTTTAGATATGCAATTGCACCGGATAAAATCAAGGCAGAACTTGGATGGGAACCAGAGACACCATTTGCAGAAGGAATCAAGCTGACAATCGCTTGGTATCTGGGCAATATTGATTGGATGACTCGTGTTACAGAAGGTGATTATCAGAAATATTATGAAGAAATGTATCAAGAAAATAAGTCGTTACTGTAAAATAAGCAAATATAGGATGAAAATAGTAATCGATGATGAACTCCGTAAGCAGACGGCTATACGGTGGAAAGGTTTGGTATAGAAATGAGATATGAAGAATTTACATTAGAAGGCCGTAATACAGTAATGGAGGCTTTTCGTGCGGGTAAAACAATAGACCGTTTGTTTATATTAGATGGTTGCCAGGATGGACCGGTTAAATCCATCGTCAGAGAAGCTAGGAAGACAGATGTTATCATAACATATGTTAAAAAAGAACGTTTGGATCAAATGTCGGAGACTGGTAAGCATCAAGGTGTCATGGCTTATGCAGCAGCATATGAATATGCAGAAGTTGAAGATATTCTCGCAGTGGCAAAAGAGAAGAATGAACCACCGTTTATCGTGCTACTTGATAATATCGAAGATCCTCATAATCTTGGGGCAATCATCAGAACAGCACATCAAGCAGGTGCGCATGGAGTAATTATTCCTAAGAGACGTGCGGTAGGTCTGACTTCAACGGTAGCTAAAACTTCTGCCGGAGCATTGAACTATATCCCGGTAGCAAAGGTAACGAACCTTGCGGTAACAATTGAAGAATTAAAAGAAAAAGGATTATGGTTTGTCTGTGCTGATATGGAAGGCGAACTGATGTATAAATTAGATTTAAAAGGTCCAATCGGATTAGTGATCGGTAGCGAGGGAGAAGGCGTTGGTCGTTTAGTAAAAGAAAAATGTGATTTTAATGCTAAGATTCCGATGTTTGGTAAAGTAGATTCCCTTAATGCTTCTGTTGCAATGGGTGTCATGGCTTATGAAATCGTAAGACAGAGAATGAATGCATAAAAGTTTTTCTGTTTAAATGGATACTTTCTAGTGCTTAAGCATCAGATAATAGTTACTCAAAATAATCCAATAGAGCTGGCAGAATCCAATCCGGAGGCTGCCAGAACTAAATTGGAGGTGATTGATGTGAATATTGTTATACAATAGGAAAAACTCTAAGATGGAGATATCGCTGTACGCCCCTATCTATGCAGAAAACAGTGATGTTATAAAAAAAGAAACCCTTGCAGATATCATAAATCGGAAAAATGAAGCAAATCCTGAGGAATTAGTTATTGACAAAGAGAACACCCATATGATAGAATATGAACTTGTAAGGCGTTTAAGTCATCTTCGAAAACAAGCATTAAAAGAAATAAAGCAATAAATCTCCACATAATTTATTTGCTGTTGTAGCTCAGTTGGTAGAGCACCTCATTGGTAATGAGGAGGTCAGCGGTTCGAATCCGCTCAATAGCTTATATCTTCTCTTCCTATCTTTATAAAGAGCTAGATGGTTATCGAGGTGTGGCTCAGCTTGGCTAGAGCGCTACGTTAGGGACGTAGAGGTCGCAAGTTCAAATCTTGTCACCTCGATTAGAGAAAACCTTGAAGATTTGAACTTTGTTCAACATCTTGTCACCTCGATTAAGAGAAAACCTAAAGGATTTGAACTTTGTTCAACATCTTGTCACCTAAGCTAAATTCATAGAATGTATAGAAGCAGGATTGAAAATTCAATCGTGTTTTTTTTATGCCTCAAATTCTTTCCAAGTTCAGACAAGTAATATAGAACAAATACAGAAAAGATACAAAAGAAATACGGAAAAAACACAGACATTGATTCTCAGTACCCGGAGGCAAATTCTGATTGAATATTTATACAGGCTTTGGTAGAATATAGAAAATATAGATTAGAACATTGTTGTAGATTTATCTTGTGTGAGGATGAGGAAACGAGATGAATGAATAGTTGATAATATCAACAAGTATGTGGGGGAGCAATCGAATGAGCGTGTTTTATGATGATGAATTAACAGTAACTGACTACAATAATCTAAGAGAATCTGCTGGATGGTGCATGCTTCCTGAGAAACAGATAAAAAAGGGACTTGATCGGAGCGATTACGTAATTGCTGCGAAAGAAGATGGAAAAACAATTGGAATGGCTCGTGTATTTTCTGACAGTGGCTGTGTATTCTTTGTCTCTGATGTGGTGGTATTGCCAGAGTATCAGGGAAAAGGAATCGGTAAATCAATGGTTCAAAGTATTATGACTTATATTAATAACCAACTAGAGGCGGGAGACATTGCCTATGTTGCATTAATGGCAGCAACAGGAAAAGAGGAATTTTACGAGAAATTTGGTTTTGAAGTGAGACCGAATAATCATCATGGTGCTGGAATGTCACAGTGGATGTATAAGTAGAAAAAGTGCTGTCGTAATTTTATGAGAGAAGGGAAAAGCCATGACATTTGCTATAATTCAATCTTATTGTTTATCGAAACCGGGGGCTTATCAGGATTGTCCATTTGGACCATTTCCTGTCTGCTTTAAGGTAGGTAATCGGATCTTTCTGGAATGGTATCCGGATGAGGATAAAATTACAGTACGATGTGAACCAATGCTGGCAGATTTTTATCGACAAACCTATCCGGGAATTGTTATCGTTGGATATCACTGCCCTGAAGTTCAGAAGAAATTCAAGAATACAATCTACCTGAACAAGGGACTTGATGAGCGCCTGGTACTGGATATGATTGATATTTCCTATGAAGAGGCAGTACTAAGACTGAAAAAGTCAGATCGTGAAAAACTTTGAGATAAACAATATAAAACAGTTGACAAGAGAAATTCTATCAGTTATACTAACAAAAATATATTAAATTCATATCGAACTAATAGGAATTTATTTGAGGAGGAAATCCATGAAAACATTATTCAATACTATGTGTACCTATATGTGTGGCATGTGCTCTATGCCGGTTGACCATATTTACAGGATAGGTGAATGTGATGTTTTCGTGTTGTCTAAGACGAAGTAATTCTTCTCTTATTAATCATACGAATACCGAAACAGGAAGCTTATCGAAAGCTGGCCTGTTTTTTTTATACAATAAGCTACTGCTGGGAAAATATGGGTTATACGAATAACTATGTAATATTTTTTCGCGGTGAGGAATTGAGAAGATTATTATTTAACGTTGAATAAATAAAAAGATTATAATTAACGTTGAATAATTAAGAAGATTATAATTTTACATTGAATATTTAAGCAAGTAACATTATTATTATATATATTATGAATATTACATTGGAAAATAATACGATTATGAATGGATACACTAAGGGGGTAATTGGATGGATCAAAAACCTATTGTTGAACTACGCGGGTTGGGTAAGATATTTGAAAGTAAGAATAACGAGGTAAAAGCATTAGAAGATATCAATCTTACCATATACCAGGGAGAGATATTTGGTATTATCGGGTTAAGTGGTGCAGGAAAAAGTACTTTAGTACGATGTATCAACTTCTTAGAAAAACCAACCTCTGGTTCTGTGATTTTTGACGGAGCAGATCTTGGAAGATTGACCAAAATGGATTTACTAAGGGCAAGACAATCGATGGGAATGATCTTCCAGCAATTCAATTTATTGATGCAGAGAAATGCAATCGGGAATATCTGCTTCCCGCTCGAAATCGCAGGAGTAAGCAAAAAAGATGCTAGAGTAAGAGCCCTTGAACTATTAGAAATCGTTGGACTTACCGATAAAGCAAATGCCTATCCAGCACAGCTCTCAGGCGGACAGAAGCAAAGAGTTGCAATCGCCAGGGCACTTGCCACAAGCCCGAAAGTATTACTCTGTGATGAGGCAACTAGTGCTCTTGATCCTACAACAACCCGGTCCATATTGAATTTGTTAAAAGAGATAAATCAAAAGCTTGGGATTACCATAATAGTAATTACGCATGAGATGACCGTAATAGAAGAAATATGTAACCGAGTAGCAATTATAGATCAAAGTAAGATCGCAGAAATCGGAGAAGTACAGGAGGTATTTGTCAGACCGAAATCAAAAATTGCAAGACAGCTGGTATTTTCGGGTGAGAATCATATCGAAAATTTTGTTGGGAAATATAAATGCCGTATCATATTCAACGGCCGAACATCCTTTGAACCTGTTATTTCTAATATGGTGCTAGAGTGTAAAACACCTGTAAATATTTTATTTGCTGATACAAAGGACATCGATGGAAAAGCATTTGGACAAATGATTATTCAGTTGCCGGATGATGTTGTGGCGAGAGGACGCATCATGAATTACTTAGATGTGAATAGAATTCCTTATGAGGAGGTGAGCGATTATGTGGAGTAATGAAGTAATTAAAATGATTGGAATAGGCATACTAGAAACACTTTATATGACCTTTCTGCCAGCACTTGTTGCCTATCTTATCGGGCTGCCAATCGGAATTTTACTTGTCGTAACCGACAAAGACGGAATTACACCTTTCGTAATGCTGAATAAAGTGGTTGGAGTGATTGTCAATATTCTTCGATCGGTACCATTTATAATTTTATTGATTACGGTCATGCCTTTTACGAGAGCAATTATAGGCACGACGATAGGAGCTACGGCGGTTGTAATTCCACTTATCATCGCTTCCGCTCCTTATATTGCAAGACTGGTAGAATCCTCACTTAAGGAAGTGGACAAAGGCGTTATCGAGGCTGCGCAGTCTATGGGGGCCACCCCATTACAGATTATACTAAAAGTATTGATTCCGGAAGCAAAGCCCTCTCTTATTATAGGAGGAGCAATTGCTGTTACAACAATTTTAAGTTATTCTGCTATGTCCGGCTTTGTCGGCGGCGGCGGACTTGGTGACATCGCAATCCGTTACGGTTATTACCGTTATGAGACGGAAATTATGCTGGTCACAGTAGTTATTTTGGTTCTAATCGTGCAGGTAATCCAAGAAGCAGGTGCTTTGTGGATGAGACGTACCGATAGGAGAATATAAAAGTAGTGTTTAAATTATAAAAATATAGTTTGTTTCAATGGGTAATAGCTTACCTTATGAAATGAACCATAGAAGGTAAATAATTGCATATGCAGGCTATTGTATCTGTAAACTATTACACTTTATGCAGCTTAAAATTTATATCTTAAGCTTGTTATACTTTATAATACACAGACAGAAAATGAAAAATTATAATCATAGGAGGAATTTATATGAAAAAAACATTATCATTATTAGTAACACTAATACTTATTGGGTCAACATTGGCAGGATGCCAAAGTAAAGACAGCGTAGATAAAATAATCACCATTGGTGCTAGTTCAACCCCTCATGCTGAGATTTTAGAGGCAGCAAGACCTGCAATTGAAGCTGCAGGATATGAACTGAAAATTATTGAATATGCGGATTATGTGCAGCCAAACCTTGCTCTTGATACAAAAGATCTTGATGCAAACTATTTCCAACATCAACCTTACCTAGATCAGTTTAATGAAGAAAAGGGTACGGATATCGTATCAGCGGGAATTATTCATTATGAGCCATTCGGTATCTATCCTGGTAATACAGCAACAATCGAAGCATTGGCAGAGGGTGCGCAGATTGCAGTTCCTAATGATGCAACGAACGAAGCTAGAGCACTTCTTTTACTGGAAGCACAAGGTTTAATCACTTTAAAAGAAGGAGTTGGACTTAAAGCAACCAAGAATGATATTGCAGAAAATCCTAAAAACATCGATATCGTTGAGATTGAAGCTGCTCAGCTTGCCCGCTCTCTGCAGGATGTTGATTTAGCTGTCATTAATGGTAACTTTGCAATTGAAGCAGGACTGAATGTATCTACAGATGCGATTGCCTTTGAAGATAAGGATTCCCTTGCTGCTGAAACTTATGGTAACATTATCGCTGTCAATGCAGGGGATGAAGACAGAGCAGACATCAAAGTTCTTGTAGAAGCACTTCAGAGCGATACCGTGAAAAAATTTATCGAAGATAATTATAAAGGCGCGGTGGTACCTAAGTTTTGATTTTTAGAGTATTAATCTATTGACTGTATAAATGTTAAGTATAGAAGAAAAATAATTTAAGACAATTCAAAAAGGTCTGATTCCGCATTTAAATGAACGGATCCCAATATGTTAGAATTTTAGGTTGATATGATTCCCCTTAAGTTGTCAAGGTGCATATCAGGTCTAACATATTGGGATCGCATCATAGTGGAATCAGACCTTTTTGTTCCTATGATTTAATATGGTGAATCAGTTACTACGGATCCGTCAGGTGATTAAAAATAGAGCGGAGAGGACACACCTGTATATTAAGTAGATATGCTTAATTATAACCTATATGGATGATTGCGAGAATTTATGTTTGGTGATAATATAGTATCAAAGAAGAGTAGAATGAAGCGAAAACATCGTCACGCGCCACTTTGTTCTTGCAGCCCAAAGTATTCTAACAGAGAGAAAGACATGGCTATTGTAATGTTTTTTAGGAGGAGGGGAAAATGAAGAAATATTTAAAATATAAACGAAGCCGTATTATATTGTTGTTACCTCTCTCTTATCTGCTGACTTTTATTGCCAAGAAAAATAGCGGTCTGGTAGAAAATATATTCTCTAGATATATCTATAAATGGATCTCACAGATTATTTCCGCTGTTACAGGAATTTTTCCTTTTTCTGTTGCAGAAGTAATGAGCGGGGTCTTGTTCATTTTGCTGGTAGCAGTTGGTGTGCGATATATCATAGACGTCACTATGGAAGAAAATGAAGAGAAAAAGATGGAAAGAAAGAGGATAGGGTACCTTAATGTCCTTTGCAGCGCAAGTGTAATTGTATTCCTTTTTGTCATCCTTGCAGGACTCAATTATTATCGGTATCCATTTATTAAGTATATGAATATTGAACTTCAGGACTCGACAATACAGGAATTAAGCGAACTTACCGAAAGTTTGACATTACAAGCCAATGAATTAAGAAAGCAGATACCTAAGACGGATGAGGACGGGGTGTTTCAGCTGTCTATGAACAACTATGAACTTGCGGAAATAACAGATGATGCATTTAGCTTGCTATCAGAAAAGTATCCAATATTAAAAGGTAATTATGGGAAAGCAAAACCGGTTATTTTCTCAAAAGTGATGTCCAAAACGGAAATTACAGGGATTTTTTTCCCGTTCACCATGGAAGCTAATGTGAATATCGATATTTCAGATTATACCATTCCCTCTACAATGCTCCATGAATTAGCTCATTTGAGAGGGTTTATGAGAGAGGATGAAGCAAACTACCTTGCATATCTAGCTGGAATAAATTCTGAAAATATAGAACTTCAATACAGCAGTACTATGTTGGCATTGATTACGGCAGGCAATGCCTTGTATCGGCAAAATGCAGAAATGTATTATAAAAACAGGGATTTATATTCCGAAGGTGTAGTGAAGGATATCATAGCGAATTCTGAATACTGGCAGCAATATGATGATACAGTAATCAGCAACACATCAGATAAAATTAACGATACATATCTGAAAGCAAACAACCAGACTGACGGTGTAAAAAGTTATGGGCGTATGCTGGACATCCTGCTGGCTCAGTACCGCACGGAGCAGGAAAATGAATCGAAATAGCTGTCGTAGAGAGAAAGAAAATGAATTGAAATAGCTGTCGTATAGAGAAAGAAAATGAATTGAAATAGCATGCCTTGAGAGAGAATAATGAATAAATGGGAGGGGACTTGAAGCTGCATAATCCTTTTGTTAATATAGTCAGAGGATCTTATAAAATAGTGCTGAATAAAAAAGTATTGATTTTTTAAGAAATTATGTTATACTTATTAAGTAATTGTTAACAAAACTTAACAATTGGCCACGAATATGTAACATATTTAAGGAGATTAATAATGATAACAACAAAAAAGCTTCTGGGGATTATGATAGCATCTATAATGATTTCAATTTGTTTTGGTACAACAGCATATGCTTCCGAGACGGATACAACGAGTTCATTACCTACACAGACGACTACAGAAGGTCTTGATAATACAACTGATTTATTGGATACAGATGGCACTGTTACAGATGCAGATGAGAATGCAGTAATAGATGCAGAACTTACAGATGCGTATGTACTAGATAAAGATGGTAATCTCGTTTTAGCCGAAGGCTATTATATGGATGAACAGGGAGAGATTTATTACGATGCTCCTGTGGAAAAAGAAATCATCATTGAAACAGCAGAAGACGATGCAGAGATTGAAAAAGAAGTAAAAGAATCAGAAAAAGAATCAGAAGAATCAAAAGAAAAAACGGAAACAACTGTAAAGAAAGCAACTTATTCGAAAGCAGATTTGAGATTATTATCCTGCCTTGTATATTCTGAAGCAGGGAATCAATCTTATAAAGGAATGTTGGCAGTAGCCAATGTAGTGCTTAATAGGGCAGATAGCTCGGCATATTGGCATGTAGATACCATTAAAGAAGTAATTTATGATCGTAAATGGGCAGTACAGTTTTCTGTAACTATTAGAAACAGAAAATCTGGATTAAGCATGATGGACAAGGCGTTAAAATATTATGATACAGGTAAATTTACCGGATCCAATCCGACCGCACAGGAAAAAGCAATGAGCAAGGCTGTCAAAGCTGCTAAAGCTGCTCTTGAAGGAACGAATAATATTGGAAGTTATTTATGCTTTACTAATAAGAATAATTGTTCAAGCATTAAGAAAAATTATAATTATAAAATCATAGGGGACCATATATTCTATAGAACTAAATAACACGTATCATAGTATCGTATGAGGTTGTTTGTATCAATATAATATCTTGCAGGATATCATATTGATATGGGCAACCTTTTTTAGTACACCGGGGAGGTCTGGATACCTATTTTTTTCATTTCATACTTTTAAGTTACAAAAAACTGTGTTATGATATATGTTACTTAGATTGTAAATATGGATATGTGCCAGTTTTATTGACTTGAGTCAAATAGACTTACGCATATCCATAAAAATAATAATATAGAGTTACAAATAATGTTTATTAACCAAAATCTAGCAGTAAGATAGTCTTGCAAATCAATGCGAGACATTAGATGAATTCCATAGGAAATTCATTTGACTTCATTGGGTATTGGTTTTGATGTTGAAATACAGCATCATAAAAGAGGAATGTGAAGAGAAGGAGATTTTTCATGGAGAATATAGAAAACAAAGAGATAGAAACAACAGAGAATGAGAAGGTTTCCAAGAATTTTATTGAAATGATCATAGACAATGATCTTGCAGAAGGGAAAATCACAAAAGTGGTTACCAGATTTCCTCCTGAACCGAACGGATACCTCCACATCGGTCATGCAAAATCAATCCTTTTAAATTATGGATTAGCAAAGAAATATGGCGGGCAATTCAATCTTCGCTTTGATGATACTAATCCAACAAAAGAGAAAACCGAGTTTGTGAACTCAATCATTGAAGATGTTAAATGGATTGGCGCAGATTTTGAAGATCGTTTATTTTTTGCTTCTGATTATTTTGAGAAGATGTATGAAGGTGCAGTTAAGTTAATTAATAAAGGAAAAGCATACGTATGTGATCTGACTGCAGATGAGATCAGAGAGTATCGTGGCACATTAACGGAACCAGGTAAGAACAGCCCTTACAGAGAAAGAAGCATCGAAGAGAATTTGAAGCTTTTTGTGGGAATGAAAGATGGCGAATATCCTGACGGTTCGAAAGTGCTTCGTGCTAAAATCGATATGTCATCTCCTAATATAAATATGAGAGATCCGATTCTTTATCGTGTCGCAAGAATGACACATCATAATACGGGAGATAAATGGTGCATTTATCCGATGTATGATTTTGCTCATCCAATAGAAGATGCAATTGAAGGAATTACACATTCTATCTGCACGCTTGAATTTGAAGATCATCGTCCTTTATATGACTGGGTAGTAAGCGAGTTGGAATATGAGTGTCCTCCAAAACAGATTGAATTTGCAAAAATGTACCTTACGAATGTAATCACAGGTAAAAGATACATTAAGAGACTGGTAGAAGAAGGAATTGTTGATGGCTGGGATGATCCGAGACTTGTATCTATCAGTGCGCTTCGCAGAAGAGGATTTACACCGTCATCTATTCAGATGTTCATGGAACTATGCGGTGTATCAAAGAGTAACAGTTCGGTTGACTATGCAATGCTTGAGTATTGTATCCGCGAGGATTTAAAGCTGAAGAGACCGAGAGTTATGGCAGTACTGGATCCGATTAAATTAGTTATAACCAATTATCCGGAGGGACAGGTTGAATATCTGGAGGCACCGAATAATCAGGAAAACGAAGAGATGGGTAATAGAGAAATCCCTTTTAGCAAGGTACTCTACATTGAACGAGATGATTTTATGGTGGAACCTCCGAAGAAATATTTTAGATTGTTCCCGGGAAATGAAGTTCGATTAATGAATGCATATTTTGTTACCTGTCAGGATTATGTAGCAGATGAAAATGGTAAAATTACCGAAATTCATTGTACCTATGATCCTGCAACTAAGAGTGGCTCAGGCTTTGATGCACGTAAAGTGAAGGGTACCATTCATTGGGTATCGGCTGAAACAGCAGTAAAAGCAGAGGTACGTCTCTATGAGAATATCGTAGATGAATCAAAAGGTATCTACAATGAAGATGGAAGCGTGAATTTGAAT
>JBASOB010000036.1:0-4985 GCA_049657865.1 Mobilitalea sp. | reverse complement strand
CGTAATCTCTAACTCAATTAAATTTGCCGGTATCTTATATTTTTCAAGCAACCAATCAAGTTTGTCGAGGAAATGGGAATCTTTCAGATGTACTAACGACACATTCAGAGATACAACCAACATTCTTTTCCCAAGATCCATCCAATTACGCATTGCCTCGAAGGTTTTCTCATAAACATAGAAGTCCATCTCATCAATAAATCCATTTTTCTCAAACAGCGGTATGAATTCCATCGGACTCATAATTTGACCGGAAGGAAGTCTCCACCTGACTAATGCTTCTGCACCTATAATACTTAAGGTAGATAATTCTATTTTGGGCTGCAGATATACTATAAATTCATTGTTTTTCAAAGCATCATACATATTATTTTCAATCAATTTTTCCCTAGATATCTGCATATGCAGCAGACTGTCATAAATTGCATAAGCAGTTTTATGTATTCCCTTTACTGTTTTTCTGGCTGTATTTGCATTATCGATTGCAACACTAAGTACTTTATCCTCGGGAGTCATAAAATAGAGCCCAGTGATAATCTTAGGTGATATTTCTATGAATCTTTTTTGGAATACATGACTTAATTCTATATATTTCTCATCAAGACGATTGATAAATTGCTCTTTATTCTGATAGGATAATAACATAACAAAAATATCTCCTGAAATCCTGCAAAACAATTCGTTTGGCTGAAGAAATTGGCTTACGGTATTCGCATACAGAAGTAAAACATCGTTGCCGATAGAATATCCCCACTCATCATTGATATTTTTAAACTTATCAAAATCACAATATAAAACTACATAAGATTCCTCGGTATCGGCAGCTATTAATTTCATGGCTTCTGCTTCAAACTTAGATAATGTGAGTAATCCTGTCATGGGGTCTCTGGAATTTACCCGGTCGATAAAACTTGTTACATCCGAGGAGCAGATTAAATGCATTTTAACTCCGTCAGGGGCAATCATCGTGGAAGCTGTTTTACTATACCAGGTATTGGAAGTATCATCATAAGCTTCAATGGAATAAAGATTATGATCATCACTCAGTCCATTTAAAGGACAGGGATCACACGGAGTGTTTCTGCCATGAATGGATTTATAACAAGCTTCTCCAATTTTAACATCAGGAAATTGATTTTCTGTATATTCACTTAGATAAAGAAGTTCATAAGTGCTTTCTCTGATCGCATAATTACTAAGTTTTTGATTATTAAGCATAGCCTGAGTATAGAATATTTCATTATTAAGCTGCAGCTTACTTCTCAGCTGGATAATATAACTGCTAATTAATTTCGTGATCGTATAAAGAGTATCAATTTCGGACTTATTCCATTCCCTTTCCAGTATGCAATCTTCAAAATTTATTGTTCCGACAAATTTATCTAAATCAAAAATGGCACATTGAATGATAGCTTTTGTACCAATGGATTGATAAAATTGTTTCATTTCAGTAGAAAATTGTGCGGTTTCCAAGTTGTTAAAGTAGAAATAGCCTACTTGATCAAATAAGTGTCTGTATTCTGATATAATGGATTCGAGATCATTTACGATTAAATTCCCACTGGAATTGATACCCGAATTCAGCCATTCATAGCTCACTCGTTCTTTCAGAGTAGGCATTTCATATTGATAGATAGAAATACGTGATAAGTTATAGAATTTACCAATTTCATGAAGTGCATGATTAATAGCAAAATCTAAATCATCGGTTTCACTAACGATACTGAATGCGAATTCAAGCAACCTGCTTTCGATTTCGGGAGAATCCTTTTCTACAATATTTGCAGCATACCAATGCCGTTTTCTCTCAAACTCTGCTTTCCGTTGAAGATTTTCCATGTTTTCTTCATAGAAGGCATACTGATCTTTACCTAGCGATTTTGCGATATACAAAGCAGTATCTGCTTTCGCATAGAGAGTATCATAATCAGTTCCATCATCTGGGTAGAGAGCAATTCCAATACTAACGGTTATGTTGCTTTTCTCTTTTATCTCTGCGGATAAATTTTTAGCGATATCGCAGATATCTTTTGCAGTAACTTTGCACTGCTCGGTATCTTTAATTCCTTTTTGGAGGACAATAAATTCATCACCGCCGATTCTGCCTACGACATCAGTATCTTTAAACTGCAGTGATAATTCTCTGGAAAATGCTTCAAGAAGGGTATCACCAAATAAATGACCCCACTGATCATTTGCATATTTAAAATTGTCGATATCAATAATCAGGAAACTGTGAACTTCATTATTATGATCAATCACGCTTCGTTCAAAACAGTTTTCAACTTTTTCTCTTGTAGTTGATTTATTATATAATCCAGTCAGTGAATCTAACTGTGATTTTTGGATTAGTCGTTGACGATCTTTTAATTCTATATCTATATTTAGGGTTCTTCCCATAATTAACTGAGGTTCTCCATTGCTATCTTTTAAGAGTGAGCCTTGAAATCTCATCCAGATATAATCATCACTTTCACCGATTGCTCTCAGTTCGCAATGAATAAACTCATCTCCGCGGTTCATACTGTCACAAAAAGAAGTGAATAAATGAATATCCTCGGGATGGATTAGATTTAATTGCATGATTGTATTATAGTAATCAGGAATGTTGGAACGTGCATTCTGATACTTGCCGTCAAGTTTACGATACATGCGTAATTCTTTTTCTTTAATATCATATTCCCATAAAGAGCAATCAGTAAGTTCAGAAATCAGTCGATATTTCTCGCGCTCCACGGTTAATATGTTTTCTGCCATTTTCATATTCGTAATGTCATGAAACACCAAAATAAAGCCCTTGATATCTTCGCTGTTTGAAAGATAAGGGTGTAAAATTACTTGATATATGTTATTGTTTTGGCCTTTCATTTCAAATTCGATTTCTTTACATTGTTTTTCATCAGAAATAGAGTTTATGTTCCTTGAAACGCAGTCAATATAGTTGCTTATTTTCTGTATTAATTCCGGATAAAGAATCGCAAAATTTGTATGATAAATAGAATGATCGTCTAATTCTAATGAAATATCCGTGATGGAAGTAATGATTGGGGTCATATATTGTATTGATCCGTTGTTATCCAGATAAATAACAGCTATCTCACTGCAATTTAAAAATTGGATAAAATCACTATCCTTAAGAAGTGGTTGTATGTTGGAAGACATTTCTTTGGATTTGGGCAAATTTGTATACTCCTTTATTTCATATAATTTTGAAATACAAGTCAAAAACCTAGTTAAATTATTATAGTACTTTAGTCCATATTTATCAATCGAAACAACAAGGATTATATTGTGTATCATAAGAAATAAAATGAAAATATAACGAAATATACCTGTCTGACTTTTCCTTACGAATTCTATTTTGTTTTATCAATGTAAAAGAATATATTGAAATATTGGGATCAATACTGCCTGTTTTGGATGATAGGGTACTTGAATTTGCTTTACTAGATATTTTATTCGTTGTATAATGGAGTTTAATCAATTAAAAACAAAGGAGTTTTAGAAAAAATGTTTAAAAAGAACAAACAAATAGATGATAAAAAAAGAAAAATCAAGATATATAAAATGCTTCGAATCGTGTGTTTGATCGGTTTTATTATTTTTACAGCCTTATTTATCAATGAAGTTTTCATTGGGCCTTACCGAGTGAATAAATCAATCGAGCATACAAAAGAATTATATGATGCATCAAATTCGATTACGGCACCCTCCGCTACCACCGCACCTGCTAACAGTGAAGAATTGCCAAGTTCAACGGAAGACATTGCCAATGCTCCAAATCGTGATGATAAAGGACGTCTTCTTCAGTTCAAAGAATTGTTAAGTGAAAATGAAGATGTGAAGGGCTGGATCACGATTCCGGATTCTAATATTGACTATGTCGTAATGCAGTCAGGCAAAGAGGATCCGGAATATTATCTTACCAGAGATATGTTTGGGAAATCCATAAAGGCCGGAAGCTTATTCTTGGATTATAAATCCTCTGTAGAAACACCGACTCAGAATATGGTGATTCATGGTCATAATATGACTTCAAGTGATGATATGTTCCACTATCTTATCTATTATAAAGAACTGGATTATTATAAAGAACGTCCTGTATTTACCTTTGATACTATATATGACACAGGAAAGTGGAAAATATTCGCTGTGTTTATCACCAATGGATCTTCCTCAAAAGAACCGTTGTTTAACTATACCAAAGCATCGTTTGAAGACTCTTCTGCCTTTTTGAACTTTGTCTATCAGCTCCGTGTTCGTTCGATGTATGATATGGATACCGTTGATCTCAATGAAAATGATCAGATTTTAACGCTTTCCACCTGTTCTTATGAAGTAAAGAATTATCGTACTGTAATCGTTGCTCGTAAAGTAAGAGAAGGAGAAGATGCTTCTGTCGACGTGGACAGTATTTCCATTAACCCGAATCCACTTCAGCCAGAAACGTATTATTACCGTTTCGGCGGTGAAGCTCCAGAAATAGCAGCAACTTTTGAAGAAGCACTTGCGGAAGGTAAGATAAATTGGTATACACCGATCGTTAAATAAGTGAATTAAAGATAATAAAGAGGTGTAATTATATAGGAGTAGACTTAGGTATTGGTAAAATTCTTAGATATTGAAAAGATATCTTAGATTAAGGAAGTATTATTAAAATAGGGTTGGATTCTTATTGATAAATATTATTTCATATATCATAAAGATAATGAAAAATACATATCAGCAAGAACCCAACCCCTTTTTTGATATAAGTTATAGTCTGGATTTGAAATCGGCGTAACCGAATTGTTTAACTCTGACCAAGGTATTATCTAATGTGTGCAGGTAAATACTAGGAAGGTTGATGCCGTTGAAGGTGTTGGTTTTCACCATGGAATAAATGGCCATGTCACAAAAGATCAAGTGATCTCCTATTTTTAGCGGCTCAGGGAATGAATAATCTCCGATAACATCACCTGCTAAGCAGGTAGGTCCCCCTAAGC
>JBASOB010000035.1:0-2072 GCA_049657865.1 Mobilitalea sp. | reverse complement strand
TGACAGCAAGTATGTTAAAAAGTGGAACTGTAAAAGCGGCAAGTAAAGAGACCGTTCCAAGATGCTCTTCTCCGTAAATAGAAGCTACAATGGGGATACCAAAGATTACGAGGTTACTTCGAAAGATCCCCTGAATCATAACGCTGCATTTCTTTTTCTCTTTGATTAACAGGGGGAATACGAGATGACCAAGGAGTGCACTACCAAGTACGCTCGCAAGGGCTAGACCTAATAGTTTCGCATTTTCGGAATTTAGTGTTTCCGCTGTGTCCATGGAGTAAATGTTAATAAAGAGCATCACCGGAAGAAAGAGCCGAAAGATCATCCGATTCATGACATCTAGGGAAGGAGCGTCGGTTATTTTGAATTTGCGTAATTCATAACCTACAAACATTAAAAGCATTAAGGGGAAAACGACACGAAAGGAAAGTGCAATATTGTCCAATGAGTTCAGATCCTTTGTCATTTAATTTACTCATTATAACAGGAAAGGTACAAAATTAGTTGTTATGAGTTTACTAATTTTAGCATAAAAACTTATATTAATATAGCTTGGATTTGGAATATTTATAAAATTTTTGAAATAAGAAAGATATTATGATATACTAGACACTGTACCAAAATCAAGAAGTAGTTGTTTATTATCAATGGCTAGTAATTAAAAAGCCTGATATTTTATGGAGGAATGAAAAATGTCGTCAGACCCTGACACGAATAAGATACTGTTTCAGATAGTGATTATAATAATGCTGACCATGGTAAATGCCTTTTTTGCATGTGCTGAAATGGCAATGGTATCGGTAAATAAGAATAAAATCCGGAAATTAGCAGAGGAAGGTAAGAAAAGCGCACAACTAGTTCATCGGTTTTTAGAGGAACCAACAAAATTCCTATCGACGATTCAAGTAGCAATTACTTTGGCAGGCTTTTTCTCGAGTGCCTCCGCTGCCTCCGGTTTATCTCAGCCTTTTGCAGCGTGGCTGGTAGAAAAACATATTTCTTACAGTGGTCAGATTTCTCTGATTGTTGTAACGCTTGTATTATCCTATTTCACGTTAGTGTTCGGTGAAATCGTACCTAAGAAAGTAGCGATGCAGAAGCCGGAAGTTATTAGTATGTTTTGTGTTAAACCCATTAAAGTGGTTGCTAAAATAGCATATCCATTTATTAAATTGTTGACTTTTTCGACAAATATTGTAACAAAACCTTTTGGAATCAAAGAAGGAAATACAGAAGAAATTCTATCAAGAGAAGAACTAATCTCCCTGGTTAATGAAGGACAAGCACATGGAGTCCTGAACAAAAAAGAAAAAGAAATGATTAATTCGATTATGGAATTCGACGAAAAAATTTCAAAAGAGATTATGACACCTCGAATTAATGTGTTTGCAATTGATATAGCTCAGGAGAAGGAAGAGTATTTAGATGACCTGATGCAAACAAAGTTCACGAGAATTCCTGTATATGAAGAAGATGTTGATAATATCGTAGGAATGCTTTATATCAAGGATTTCCTGAAGGAAGCCGTAAAGAATGGCTATCAGAATGTGGATGTAAGAAGCATTATGAAAAAGCCGTATCTGGTGCCGGAAAGTAAGATTATCAAAGACTTATTCCGTGAACTGCAGATATCACAAAAGCAAATTGCAGTAATTATTGATGAATATGGCGGCTTTGCGGGAATCGTTACAATGGAAGATCTTGTGGAAGAAGTAATGGGTGACATTGAAGATGAATATGATCCTATTTATAATAAAATAAAAAAGATTGATGAGACGACTTATATTATTGATGGAATGTCTTCCCTGGATGAATTGAACATTAAACTGGATTTGCATTTATACTCCGATAATTATGACACTCTGTCTGGATACTTGATTGACCATTTGGGATCAATTCCACAGGAACATGACAGAAGGGTAGTTAAGATTAATAATTTGACATTTCAGCTGATCAGTGTAAAACATAAACGTATTGATAAAGTGAAAATGCAGATCGAACAGGAAGAAAGTGAAGAATAATTCAGATCGGACAACTTGCTTGTGAGTTTACAGATAGGTACGATACTGATC
>JBASOB010000034.1:0-5111 GCA_049657865.1 Mobilitalea sp. | reverse complement strand
GAACAGGCACAAGAAATCGTAGATGGATACATAACGCAATATCGTTTATCTGAACAGTTGAATCTTGATGTTCTTACCGGATTATATAATCGTCGGACTTTATTTGAACTACTTTCAACTGAAATTGCAAATGCTGATGCTGACAATGTTAATTCCTTGTTTCTAGCCGTACTTGATATGGATAATTTTAAAAATATTAATGATACCTATGGACATGCACAAGGCGATAAAGTACTTTTATATATGTCTCAGTTATTAAAGATTCGCACTGAATCTATTGGTTATCCTTCCAGGTACGGTGGTGAAGAATTTGCCATAGTATTTAAAAGCACCAATAAAATCAACGTGATACAAGTTCTTGAAAAGATTCGTTACGAATTATCAGAGCATGAATTTCAATTTACAGAAGATAGTCCTATTGTACATTCAACCGTAAGTTCTGGTCTTGTCAAGTACTCCTCCGGTCAATCGGTAGCCGAATTCTTTCAAGCTGCTGATAAAGCAATGTATCAGGCAAAACAAGAAGGCCGAAACAGAATCGTATTTAATTGATATTGTAACTATAACAAAGAAGAGAGAAGAAGTTGGAATAACATGAATTCCAACTTCTTCTCTCTTCTTTTTGCAATCCATTATCTTCCTTGCAACGGTCTGTTTTTATTGTCTCCGATTATAATCTTGTCTAGTACCGCTTTATAGACTAAAATAATCTGAGCATCTACATAGCAGAATTTTATTGCAATAAACTCATAAGTCTTATAAACAAAACAAATACTAAGAAGAATGATTGCTGCCAACGCCAATTCCGGCTTTGGCACCTGAACGATCAATACAATCGATGCGATCAGATAAGCGATAAATGCAATAACAAAATTTCTACTGATTCGGAAAGCAAGTACCATCGTATCATTAAGCCGTTTGTGCATTATTGTAATTGCTTTTAAATCTTTATTCTTTAAGTTTTCATAAATATGATTATAAATCATTTCAGCATTACTTTTTTGAGCGTCTTTATTCTTCTTGACATGGGAAGAATAAAGATTATAATTTTCTTTCCCAAGTTCTTTTCTAATTAACTTCTTAAATATGTTTGACATATCAACACCTATGCCTTTCTCTCTGCCTGCAGACTTTAAACGATAGGCACAAATTTGCATGTGAAAGAGTCATCTTTCACATTAACACCTACTCTCAAGCCTCTTTCCTGTCATCAATACTATTGTTGCATTTTATATCTTATTCTATTGGTCTTACTATATTTTAATTATATTCTATAACTCTATATTATCTAATCATCATAACATATTCGAATGCACCGATAAAGATATTTTTTCATGATCTCGTATTCTTTTGATTCGATGTCTTCTATATTATCAAATTCCTTATTCTGTTTTTCTTTCTAAATTTCATAAATTTAGTCGAAATATTAACAGAATGTTCATAATATATCCATACTAAGAACATATATGTCCTTTATAATCAAAGTAAGTTAAGAAATACTTAATAGGAATTGAAGACGCTAGTTGAAAATAAGCCTAGCAAAAACTGAATATCACTTACAAGATAATTTTTTTCATAAAACAAGCCCGGCAGCTACCCTCCCCCCTCTACCGGGCTTCTCCTCTGCTCAAAATCAGATTTTGAGATTGTATAAAATAATTTAATAATTATTTTTCAAGAGATAGGTACATTGCCTATCTCTTTTTTTGTGTTTTTATTCTTCTCGTAAAAATAAATAATTTAGTCCTTTTATATGGCATGATTATTTGTTATAATGTTCGTTAGGAATTTATGAATAAACCTAGGAGGTAGAAAAATGTCAAATGTAACTGTTATGGACCATCCTTTAATCCAACATAAGATTGGTATTATGAGGAAGAAGACTACATCAACAAAGGAATTTAGAGATTTGGTATCTGAGGTTGCTATGTTAATCTGCTATGAAGCAACAAGAAAACTTCCCCTTGCTGATATAGAAATAGAAACCCCATTACAGAAAACAATCGCACAGGAAATTGCAGGTAAAAAGCTTTGTATCGTTCCGATCTTAAGAGCCGGACTTCATATGGCAGACGGAATGCTAAACTTAATTCCTAATGCTAAAGTGGGACATATTGGTTTATATAGAAACGAAGAAACATTAGAACCGGTTGAATACTTCTGTAAACTTCCCTCCGATGCCGCTGATCGTGAAATATTTGTAGTAGATCCTATGCTTGCTACTGGTGGTTCTGCCATTGCCGCTATCGATTTGCTTAAGAAAAGAGGCATAACAAAAATTCATTTCTTATGTTTAATTGCTGCTCCAGAAGGTGTAGCTAGATTAACAGCAGCACATCCTGATGTTGAAGTATTTATCGGGAACCTCGATGAGAAATTAAATGAAAAAGGCTATATCCTACCAGGTCTTGGGGATGCCGGCGATAGAATTTACGGAACAAAATAATATCATTAATTAAAAGCTGTAAAAGCAGAGATACTTTTACAGCTTTTTACTTTGTGATTTTACATTTCTAATTACTTTAACAATCCTTTATTTTTAGTCCTTTCAATAAAAGATGCGTGGGATTGCAATTAATTGCAATCCCACGCATCTTTTATCATTATTATCTTATTATAATATTTATTTCGTTGAAAATTTGTAGATTGTTACAGAATCGAACTCTTTCCCTGCTTTCAACATGCAGGAAGGGAAATTCTGAATGTTGCAGGAATTCGGGAAGTATTGAGTTTCAAAACAAACTCCGTCATTTTTCTTATATACGGCCTTGTCTTTGCTGTTATTTACAGGATTCAACATGTTTCCAGTATACAATTGCATTCCTGGCATGTCTGTAAATATTTCCATTACTCTTCCACTCTTATCATCAATCAGTTCAGCAACCTTATCAACTTCACTTCCACTGATATCAAGAACATAATTATGATCATAACCCGCTGCAAGTCTGAGAGGTTCATAATTGGAATCGATATCATCGCCGATTGTTTTTAAAGTTCTAAAATCCATAGGTGTTCCAGCAACGTCCCTGATTTCTCCTGTTGGTATCAGTTCAGCATCCGTTGGTGTAAACTGATTGGCTTTTATGAAAACCTTATGATTACGAATGGATCCCGAATTGTGTCCTGACAGATTAAAATAAGTATGATTTGTCAGATTAACAATGGTATCACGGTCTGATACTGCAAGATATTCAATTACAAGCTCATTATTTTCCGTCAGACTATAAGTTACCGTCACATCGAGGTTTCCAGGGAAACCTTGTTCCATATGAGGGCTGAGTCGTGAAAATTCGATGCTGGCAATATCTTCATCTTCATAAACTTCAGTTTCGTACATTACTTTATTATAACCCGTGAATCCACCATGAAGGTTATTCTTACCGTCGTTCTTATCTAATTCAAATACTTTCCCGTTTAATTCAAACTTCGCATCACCGATACGATTGGCATGTCTTCCGATAAAAGATCCAAATCCAGTCGAGTTCTCTTCATATCCGGCTAAGTTGCTATAACCTAATGCGACATCTGCTACATTTCCTTTTGCATCGGGAACAATAATACTTACAACATTTGCACCAAAGTTCGTAAAAGAAACTTTCATTCCATTACCATTTGTAACAGTATATAAAGTTGCTTCTTCCCCATGTGCAGTTTTTCCAAATGATTTCTGCGTTATTTTCATGTTTCCTTCTACTCCTCAAAAAATAAGATTCTTAATGTATTCTAGCTAATTATTATAACATATTGCACTGAAATAGCAAATAATTTATTTATGTATGTATTATAAGAAGAACTTATCTTGTCATAAAGCTGTATTTGTATATTATGATATATTATATAGCTCATTCCAGTAAATTATAGGTACCGCTTTATTCTTGTATAATTATAAGTACAGCTTTATTCCTGTTTTTATTATGTCTACGTCTTTATTCCTGCCTACTATATGCAATGTTTATTCTAGTTTTATTATATTTGACACTTTTTCTTCCTAATGATATACTTATTTTGCATTAATATGAAATATCGTGCTTCTTTCTTTGATTGCATTAAGTATTTCATATGGTAAGAAACTCCATATCATATGTTTCAATTATTTTCTGGTATGGCAGTGATATTCCAAATGCATAAATTATATGGTTTAAGTGGTTGTTTATCCAAATCTGATTTCTACTATTATTATAATAGTAGAAACCGCATCTATCTTTGGATATTCGACATAATAGGGAAACAGGTGAAATACCTGTACGGTCTCGCCGCTGTAATTGGGGAGCTTAACTTTGGCAAGGGAAACCTTGTTGCAGTCACTGATTTAATCATTTAGCAGAAGATCATATGCTATTTGAGATTGGGAAGGCGCAAAGTAAGTGATAATCCATGAGTCAGAATACCTGCTTAATACCAGTACCAAGAGTTCCACGAGGATTTGGACTAAGGTGCAATAAATCATCTGTAATTAATTTGCAGTTTTTATTGTCCTTTTTCCTGTTTGTGGGTAAAGGATTTTTTTATTACAAAAAGGAGAAAGAAAATGAACAAGAAAAGTAAAATTTTTAAATCAGCCCTTGCTATCGGCTTATTAGTTGTGGTTGCTGTAGTTATGTTATTGGTTTATAACCAATTCAAGCCACAAGGTACGGAAGGTTCCAAAAAAGTTGTTGTAGAAGTCGTGATACCAGACAAGGATAATGCTGACTTTACTCTTAAAACCGATGCAGAATTTCTTCGCCAGGCATTAGAAGAAGCTGAATTAGTAAAAGGTTCTGATAGTGAATACGGCTTATTCATCACCGAAGTAAACGGCCGCGCTGTAGATGATACAAAGCAGGAGTGGTGGTGCATAACAAAAAACGGTGAAGATGTATTTACCGGGGTTGATGAAGTAGCAATTTTGGATGGAGATCATTATGAGCTAACTTTAACCGTTGGATACTAATGATCGGATAAATTGGAGGTAATTATGCGAATTAAAGATATCGCCCTCATCGGAATGATGAGTTCAATTTTAATCGCTGTTCAAGTAGCACTTGGCTTTCTTCCAAATATCGAACTGGTATCACTTCTGATCATTCTGTATACTTTGACTTTTGGACGAAAAGCTGCCTACATTATCT
>JBASOB010000033.1:0-7425 GCA_049657865.1 Mobilitalea sp. | reverse complement strand
TAATCGTTGCCTTCTTATTCTTAATAACAGGGGCATCATGTGCACAGATTCTGAGACATGCCCCGCACCCGATACATTCTTCCTGAGATACACTTGGTTTTCCTTCACAGTGCTGTTCCATTTTCCCGGCTCTTGAGCCGCATCCCATTCCGATGTTTTTCAGCGCTCCTCCAAATCCCGCCATCTCATGTCCTTTAAAATGAGTCAATGAAATGAAGATATCTGCATCCATAATAGCTTGTCCGATTTTTGCCTCTTTTACATATTCCCCATTGATTGGAACTAATGCTTCATCTGTTCCTTTGAGTCCATCTCCAATAATGACATGGCATCCCGTCTGATAAGGTGAAAATCCATTCACATAGGCTGTTTCAAGATGATCCAATGCATTTTTACGGCTTCCTACATATAACGTATTGCAATCCGTAAGGAAGGGTTTTCCACCTAATTCCTTAATATAATCCGCTACTACTTTGGCATAATTCGGTCTTAAAAAAGCCAGATTTCCGTATTCGCCAAAATGAATCTTAATCGCTGCATATTTATCTGTAAAATCAATTGATTCAAAGCCAGCCGTTTTAATTAGGCGATGTAATTTTTGAAGCAGATTTTCCTGATAGGTTGTCTTAAATGATGTAAAATAAACTTTCGACTTTTCCATTTTATTCCTCCTGATATCCTGTTTTGTTGATTAAGTGGTTTTTTATAAATTGAATTCTGACATTTTTTAAAAAACCAGGTTCTGCCTTGTAATTAATGAAGAACCAGAAAACTTCTTATATACTTTTCCATAACTAGTATTTTAAACCATTTATTCCTTTCTGTCTATATTCGAGTGCCCCTTCCTTGTTTGTTTGATCTTTTGCCCTGAATCAAGAATAATCCTTCCGATGTCGTTTGATATTCATTTCTCCAATTACTATAATAACTATATGATTTGTTGTATTTGTTATTCTATGCTACTATTTTTATATGTCTTTCCTCCTATATAAAATAATCTAACAAAAAGTGAAGCAAAGTGAAAAATCATTGTTTTTCACTCGCTAATTCGTGCCTGCAGCCCAAAGTTTGCAGGCAGAGAGAAAGGCATGGTTATTAGAGTGAAAGATGACTCTTTCACTCGCAAATTTGTGCCTGCGGCCCAAAGTTTGCAGGTTGAGAGAAAGGCATGGTTATTATAATGAAGATTTTACAGGTTATGCGAAGATTATTCCATGATATCAATGTTAAGAAGCAATTATACTTCACTTATTTCACTTCTATTATTATCTCTATTCTACTGATTGGAGTGACCTTAATACTCAACGCCAACAGTCTTCTCATAGATCATTATCAAGATTTAGTAGAATCAGATAATACCCGTGTGAAATCAGTCATGTTTGATGTTACTACCACGGTATATAATATTTCTGACGAGATTTTTATTGACAAAAATCTGCAGAAGCTACTGGAATCCCGTTATACAAGTCAGCAAGAGTCCTATAAAACCTGTATCGCATATTATAATAAATTAAATGATTATATCACTACGAATACCTTTATTTCGTCGATCGACCTGTATACCACCAATCCTACTATATACAGTTATGGTTCTATTAAGCCGGTTACTGACGAAATTCTAAATTCCGAGTGGTATGACCAGGCAAACTCTCAGGCTGATATCATCTGGAAAAGTCTGAGTTTTGTAGACAGCTGGGGACATACTTCCCAACAACTTTGTCTGCTTCGGCGAATTCCTATTATCTCTACCGGAGAATATGCTGTATTAGCAATCCGGGTTAGCAATATCTACCTGAAAAATAGAATTCAAAATAATGCTTTTTATAATACGGTTACCGTGAATCAAGACCCTGTGTTTTTTAGTACAGAGCGGAATCTATCCGGTCAGCTTCTCAGCGTTCCAATTGATTATAACAAGCAGCAATATCGGTATTCCGGCCAGCTCATTTATCAGGGGGAGGAAGCTATTGCACATGTCTCTACTCTCATTCCTTATACCTCAAAGGATAAAATATACATTACCACTATGGATTTTGATGCTGTCCCTGATGTTAACCAAATCATTATACTGATTACCGTCATCATTCTGGTTGGTTCTATTGTGCCTTTCATCGTGTTTACTTTTTTTACCAATCGTTTCAGTGCACGAATCGTGACCTTGCGTGGGCAAATGCATAAAGCGAGTAAGGGTGATTATGATATTATCGATAGCTTTAAAGGAAATGATGAGCTTTCGGAAGCCTTCTCAGATTTACAGCTTATGATACATGGAATTAAGCAGATGGACTCCCGAATGTATGAGTCAAAAATTCAGGAGCAGGTTCTAAAAAATCAACAGCAGAAAATGGAATATAAAATGTTAGCCAGCCAGATAAATCCTCATTTTTTATATAATACTCTAGAAACCATCCGCATGAAAGCCTTAACGGAAGGTAACTTAGGAGTTGCTAATGCTATAAAACTACTCGGCAAATCCATGCATTATGTACTAGAGAACACCGGTACCTCCTCTACTACCCTAAAAAAAGAGCTGGATTATGTCGCAACCTATCTTGCTATTCAGAAGCTCAGGTTTGGCGACCGAGTGAATTATTCTTTAAATGTTCCTGATGAAATGAATTTAGAGGAATATCAGATTTTACCCCTCCTCTTGCAGCCAATTGTTGAAAATGCAATCACTCACGGGCTTGAGCGAACAAAATATGTTGGAAACATTATGATTGAAGTAGAGACACAGAATGATGAAATATTGATGATAAGGATATCCGACAATGGTCTCGGAATGACGAAAGAAGAACTTGCTGAGTTAAATACTAATATCAAGATATCTGATCGTAAGACTAATACAAGTATCGGTCTATATAATATTAATCAACGTATCAAATTAGTTTATGGGGAGGCTTATGGAATCGAGATAGTAAGCAGTCTTAAGGAGGGTACCCTTGTGACTCTGACAATCCCTTTACATAATACAATGGAGGAATAAGACATGATGAAGGTTTTAATAGCAGACGATGAGGCATTAATTCGTGAAGGATTAAAGTTGGTTGTCGACTGGGACAAACTAGGGTTTACTATCTGTGGGGAAGCCAGTGACGGAGATGAAACGCTTAAATGCATCTTGGAATTAAAGCCCGACCTGGTTCTTCTTGATATCCGCATGCCTAATCTACAGGGAACTGAGATTGTACAACTGGCTAGAGCGCATAACTATAAGGGACATTTCATCATAATAAGCGGGTTTTCTGATTTCAAATATGCCCAGGCAGCAATACGTTATGGCGTTGATTATTATCTGACTAAGCCTATTGATGAAGATGAATTATCTCAAGCTCTTTCCGTGGTGAAAGCAGCCTTGGATATAGAAAATCAACAATCCGATACCATGAACCAATACCGCGAGAAGGCAAAAAGTACTATACTGCGAGACATCCTATTAAATATCAACGATCCTCACTCGATTAACTACAATGAAATTAATCTGACCGCTTCTACTTATCAGGTGGTTATTTATGAGAATTATAATCAGGAGAACTATAACCTCACTTACAGTTTTGCTGAGCTTCTACAAGTCACTAACCAGGGAAGTCAAGCCTTTGAATCAATCAAGATTCATCAGAAGGATCTCATACTGCTGAAGGGCAATTTTGCGATTGAACGGCTACATGAGTTCTTACGTCATTATGAAGTGAAACCACAGAAGGGTTCCCCTCTTGATTCCCTCTTGATTCCCTCTTTATTTCCTATGGACGTCTGGTTCATAAACTGGAAGATATCCATTATTCCTATGAAGATGCTCTAAGTCTTGTAAATCGCCGTTTCTTCTGTGAGAGGAATCAGCATACAATTGGATATGAGCTACTGTCCAGCTTAGAAGATTACGCTTATGTGATTACCCCTCAAGAGACTACTAAATACAGCGAAATTTTATGCAGCTTCCTTCAGAGCCATAATCACAATGCACTTTCAGAGGCTATGTGCTTATTAGAGAATAAGCTATGCCAGACCAAGACAGATATTTCAAGTATCAAATTATTTTTAACAGATATTTATCTGCAGATGAAGCAGACTATATATCATATCTATAGTTCCACCGAGATACCATTTCCCACCAACTCCTGGATTATTGATTACATTGAAAGCAGATATTATTTATATGAAATCATGCTCTTCTTTTCCGAACAGTTTGATATGATTATGAATGCGATCGGAAGTTCGCAAAATGATAGTGTGTGGGATGACATTATTCAGTATATTAATCACAATTACAAAGACAATATAAAATTAGAGAGTATCGCTCCACTATTCGGATATAATAGTTCCTACCTTGGAAAGATATTTAATCAGCGAATGGGCGAAAACTTCAATTCTTATGTAGATCATGTCAGAATCAATCATTCTAAAAAGCTACTGCTTCAGAGAGATTTAAAGATCTATGAGATTGCAGAAAAAGTCGGTTACAATAATGTCGATTACTTCCACAAGAAATTCAAAAAGTACCTAGGGGAAAGTCCTGCAGAATTCCGCAAAAAATTATAAATAAAAGCACTGAAACAGCAGTTTCACAGGTTTGATACTATGCCTTAGCGCGAAAGCAGAGTGAAAGATATGGTTATTAACAGGAACCTACTTTATAATCTTCTAATAAAAGAATTTATATAAATCAGTTTCATAGAAATAATTGAATAGACAACAAAAAAGCATCCCGAACTAAGATTATCATAACAATCTTAGTTCGGGATGTTTTATTAACATAGGACGGTCACCTGGGAGGGCATGCGCCGATTATGTTACCTTATTTTATTTTGCTGCAGCTGCTGCTATTCTTGCAGTGTTCTGATCCTTAGCATTCTGCATATCTACTGCTAATACTTTATCATATCCAAGACCGATAACAGTATCTTGCATTTCTTTTAAGTAACTGTTAAATTCATCTTCATTTTCTGCAAATACCATTTTCCATGAATACTCAATGATGGTTGCTCTGCACTGTCCACGAAGTGTAGCAATTTCAGAATCTTCTGCTGGTGCAATAAAGGAAGAACCTGGAGCTACCATTAATTGATCATTGTTCTTTAAATATTCAACGGTAGTCATAGCATTCATCTTTGTCTGCCAATCAACATCAAGTGTTGTATTGTTGGTAGCAATAACAGAATCCCATAATGTGTAGTTATATGGATATCCAGTTACCGGACTGATATCACTTGGTGTAACTGTTACGAAGTTTAATGCAGATACGCCGTCTTTCCAGATTCCGCCGCCCCACTCTTCAGGAACCGTAGTTTCTCCGCCTTCAAAGAAAGCTGCGTTACCAAATTCAGTCAGTGTAGGTACTCCATCTACCAACTCCCAAGTTAATCCTTCCGGACCGCTAGAAGCAGTAGTCTGTGCACAAGAACATTGAATTCCTTCTGGTGAGTATAGCCAATCGATAAAGTCTACAAGTCTTTCTTTATCTTCTGCTGCTTGTCCAATGGCAATCATCTGTCTGCTTCCGTTTGGTGTACAACCATAAGAGAAGTCTTTCATGTCATCGATAGAAGCGATCATAAATCCTTTGCCTGCTGCTTTGTTCGTAGGTGTGTTGTAAGCAGCCTGGCAGGACCATGGCCATGGAGAATAAAGAATTTGACCATCCTGGTATTTAGCATACATTGTATCATAAGTCTGTGTCGTAGATTCAGGATCTACAAGACCCATCTGATTTGCATCATAGTATAATTTCAAAACTCTTGTATAGAAAGATGAGCTGTCAATGATGCTCTGATAATCTGATCCATCTGCTCTTGCAAACACGAATCCTAATTCATCATATCCGTAGAAGCAAGCTGGTTGTTTCGCAAGACACATCATATTGCCATCCCAGTCTTTAAATAATGAAATTCCATAAGTCTGTTTTCCAGAATCACTGGTTGGGATTGCTTCCTGCATCGATTTTAATACTGGAAGTAAATCTTCTAAAGTACTCATAGCTGGATATCCAACCGCTTTATATGCATCCCAGCGAAGATATGGTCCAAAAGTCGGATCAAGACCTTCCGAAGGATTTGTAGCAGGTTGTTCCGATACGCTTGATGGAATACCATAAACATGACCATCGCCTACCAATGAATTTAAGGAATCAATACCTGCCTGATATTTTTTAAGATTTTCTTTATCAGCAATCATATCTGTCATATCGACAATTAATCCAGCAGTAACCATATCCTGTAATCTGCCTTCATCTGCTCCATAAATAATCAGATCCCCTAAATCTCCTGCAGCAGAACGTGTCTGATAAACTGTCTGTCCACCACCTGATACATTAGGAGCAATTATGTTAAGCTCCATGTTGAACTTGTCTTTAATAATTTTAGCAAACCATCCAGACTGAATGCCCTGATAGTTAGCAAGTCCATCAAACACATCAACTGTAATAAAATCCGGATACTTCTCCGCCCCTGTTAGTTCCGTACTATCTTCTGCTTCTGTTACGGTTGCATCAGTTGCTGCTTCTGTAACGGCTGGTGTTTCTGTGCTATCCTTTGCATCTGATGTGTCTTTTCCGCAACCAACAAGCATAGATGATACCAAAGTGATACTCAATAATACGCCTAATAATTTTTTCCTCATTTTCTTTCCTCCTCTTTAAAATTATATCATTAGCAAAATAAATAATAATTTATTTTGTTTTGCTCTTAATAAAGTAAAAATTCATTCTTAACAAAACTCCCCACAAATGAATTCTTAGGCTAACCCTTTACTGATCCAATCATAATTCCCTTTACAAAATATCTCTGGAATATAGGATAGACACATAAAATCGGAATCAGTGCAATGATGGTAACTGTCATACGTACTGAAGTTGGTGTCTGCTGACTTGCCAGTGACATATAATTAACTCCGCCGCCACTGGTATTATTAATCAGAGCCTTAAGTGAATTCGCCTGGTTAATATAGCAGTACAATAAATATTGCAGTGAGTATAATTTTTGATCTGTAATATAAATCAATGTGTCATAGAAAGAATTCCACTGACCTACGGCAGCAAAAATTGCAATCGTAGCTAAAATCGGTTTGCATGTCGGTAGAATTATTTTTCTAAATACCGTCAAAATTCCTGCGCCATCAATTTCAGCTGCCTCCTGCAGGGAAGCAGGGATAGATTCTATATAGGTTTTTACCAGAATAATATTAAATGGCTGTACAATAACCGGTATAATGTAAACCCAGAAGTTATTGGTCAGATGCAGGTTCTTCATGGTTAAAAACAAAGGAATTAATCCAGCATTAAAATACATTGTGATTACAATAAATCGGTACCAGATTTTTCTTCCCATCATCTTCTGCTGCGTAAACATAAATCCCAAACATGCGGATGCCAGCCTCGGACAGATAGTTCCACGCATAGTTCTCGCAAAGGAAATCCACATTGCCACACCC
>JBASOB010000032.1:0-5821 GCA_049657865.1 Mobilitalea sp. | reverse complement strand
TGTTTTAGGAGGTTCACATGAAGGATTCTGAGAGTGATTTTAAAATTGGTTTTATAGGATTTGGACTAATCGGTGGTTCCATAGCCCGTGCATTAAAGAAAATAAACCCGGACTATGTTCTATATGCCTACGATTATCATAAAGATATCCCAAGTACTGATTTGAAAGCTGCTCTTGATGATGGTGTGCTTAATACTATTGTCACCTCTTTGCAGGAAGGATTTCCTGAATGTGACCTTGTCTTTTTGTGTGCTCCTGTTCTATCGAATATTGAATATCTGAAAATATTGAAACCTATTTTAAAGCCGACCTGTATCTTAACTGATGTTGGAAGCGTTAAGGGAAATATTCATAGTGCAGTAAAAGATCTGGAACTGGAGGCTCAATTCATCGGCGGTCACCCTATGACTGGCTCTGAGAAAACAGGCTATTTGAACTCTTATGCTCTGCTTTTAGAAAATGCTTATTACATTTTAACTCCGACTCAGAAGACCCAAAAATCAGTGGTCGATTTCATGCTTAAATTAGTTCATCAGATGGGATCGATTGCAATTATCCTCGATGCCAAAGAACATGATGAGATTACAGCAGCAATTAGTCATGTACCTCATATCATCGCTGCGCAGCTTGTTAATTTGATTCGCAACTGTGATGATGAATCTGAAAAGATGAGGGCTCTGGCTGCCGGCGGATTCAAAGATATTACTCGAATAGCATCCTCTTCTCCTGTTATGTGGCAGGATATCTGTCTTACTAATTCAGAAGGTATCAAATCACTATTAGATCGTTATATAAAATCTTTACAATCTGCCTCCGCTGCATTACAAGAACAGGACGGCGATTATTTATATGATATGTTTGATACCGCGGGTGAATACCGCAGTGCAATACCAAGTAAATCTCAAGGTCTGATGCAGAAGATGTTTGAAATCTATCTTGATATCATGGACGAAGCAGGAGCAATTGCGACGATTGCTACACTGCTTGCCAGTAATCAGATCAGTATTAAAAATATTGGAATTATTCATAATAGAGAATTTGAAGAAGGTGTTCTTCGAATTGAATTCTATGATGACCTTGCACAGGTCAATGCAACGAATCTTTTAGCTAAGCACAACTATCGTCTTTATGAAAGATCATAATAGCACGATTAAAACGATAAAATATTAGGAGCTGACCATCATGAGCAATCGAATTGGACGACCGTTAAAAGGGCAGATCACTGTACCCGGTGATAAATCTATTTCCCACAGAGCAGTAATGTTTGGAGCTTTGGCTGAAGGGACTACTGAAGTATCTAATTTTCTGCAGGGAGCCGACTGCCTCTCTACTATTCGCTGTTTCAGACAGCTTGGTATCGAAATAACCAATGAAGTTGCCTCTGGTACTGTCCTCATTCATGGGAAAGGTCTTTTTGGCTTAACCAAGCCGCAAGACCTTTTAGACGTTGGTAACAGCGGAACTACGATGCGCTTGATATCCGGAATTTTATGCGGTCAGAACTTTGCAGTCTCCTTAACCGGAGATGAATCAATTCAAACAAGACCAATGGGAAGGATTATGACTCCCCTCACCCTTATGGGTGCAGATATTATAAGTGAAAAAGGAAATGGCTGTGCTCCCCTCTTAATTAATCATTCCGCGGGAAGCAATGATAAGATAGTAGGCTCCTTAGCTTCTTCAAGGCTTACGGGAATCCACTATACCTCCCCTGTTGCTTCTGCTCAGATTAAATCCTGTGTGCTCCTTGCCGGTTTATATGCGCAAGGAGAGACTTCCGTAACAGAACCTTCCTTGTCCAGGAATCATACAGAGCTCATGCTACGTACTTTTGGCGCTGAGATTACTTCACAAGATACTACCGCAACAATATTACCTAATCCGAAGCTATATGGCAGAAAAATTGCGGTTCCGGGTGACATCTCTTCTGCCGCTTACTTTATTGCAGCTGGATTAATCGTACCAGGTTCTGAACTCGTGATTAAAAATGTCGGCATTAATTCTACCCGAGATGGTATTCTCCGCGTATGTAAGCAAATGGGCGCTGATATTACCTTAGAAAATATTATTGACAATGGCGGCGAGCCTGTGGCAGACCTTGTGGTTCGCTACAGTGAACTTACCGGTACTGTAGTGGGTGGTTCTATTATTCCAACCCTGATTGATGAAATTCCAGTTATTGCGGTGCTAGCATGTTTTGCACAAGGCCAGACCATCATAAAGGATGCCTCGGAATTAAAAGTCAAAGAATCCAACCGTATTGATGTCTGTGTAGATAATTTAAAAAAGATGGGTGCTGATATTACAGCTACAGAGGATGGAATGATAATCAATGGCGGCCGACCACTGTACGGAGCTGTAATTGAAAGTAAATCTGATCACCGGATTGCGATGTCTTTTACCGTTGCCGGCCTAATGGCAGAAGGTGAGACCATAATACGCAATCCAGAATGTGTAACTATTTCATATCCGGATTTCTACTCTGATTTAGAGAATCTGTAACATAATAGTTGTTAACGTAACTCAGTATAATTTAAGAATATTTTTACTGGTTATTCGCTTCTATTAAAAAACAAACAGCAGAAAATAATAATAGGCAGAAGTAAGTCGATTAATAAACGATTTACTTCTGCCTATTTTATTTATCATGACTTTGCAAGACGATTGTATACCTAGAAATTTTCATATTATCTTTGCTATACTATTTTTTCTTATAATTATGATGAAGGAGTGTTAGTAATGCTGCTGCAACAAGTGCCATAACTGCACCGATAGCAATAATCATATAGATTGCGGTACTGCCTTTCACCGATTTTTCAGAATCTGCTGTCGCATTCTTGTCTGACTTATCAACAGGTTCCGCTGCTGAATCTTTCGCATCCTCCTTCACTAATACAAGTGCTGAGATTGGTTCAACCGTAACTTCTGCGTTTGAAACTGATTCTATTACCTGTGTTCCAGCTTGATTACCTTTCACATATACATTCCAATTTCCGTCTGGAATAACTACCTTTGTAGCCGTACTATTTGCATTATAGATAATGCAGATTGACTCTGCTGTCTCACCATTTGGTGAATTATCAATCGTGTAGCCAACTACGTTGGAATCTAATCCCTCCATAAAGGTCAGATTATCCTGGATATCATCCGTTGTTGTCATTCTCAAAGCACTATGTGCCTTTCTGAAAGCAATCAGACCTTTATAGTAATTGTATACTTCCTGATTTGTTTTAGCATCCTCCCATTTGATACTGTTCACCGCATCCGATGAGAGATAACTATTACTGTCAAAAGTCGTTCCTGTTTCATCCACTGGTTTACTTCGAAGAAGTTCTTCGCCTGCCTGGAAGAACGGAATGCCTTGAGAAGTTAATACGATTGCACTCGATAGCAGATTCATCTTAGTACGGTCTTCTATACTATCAGAAGCATTTGAAGATGCAATTTTATCCCATAAAGTTAAATTATCATGAGCCGAAGCATAAGTAATGGTTTGGGTCGGGGCTTTCGCCCAGGCTGCAGTTGAATAATTTACTTTGGTATAATCGACCTGTTCATTCTCTGTAGATGCAACCACCCCAAACTTAATAGTTTCTTCCATATCTGGCTGTCCGCTAATAAATCCCTTTTCCTCTGCCTCAAATACACTTCCTTTGATTCCGTCACGAATATCATCACTGAAGGCTGCAATACCTGCATCTAAGACCATCATATTTGCCTTTAATGCCCTCTCACTTTCATCCAAAGTGGAATCACCGGAAGTCCAGCCTTCTCCGTAAACAATAATCGTAGGATCCACTTCATTCAAAGCTGCTCGAACCTCATTCATCGTCAGGGTATCATGAATTCCCATAAGGTCAAAACGGAAGCCGTCAATATGATACTCGGTTGCCCAGTAGACCACAGAATCCACGATAAACTTTCTCATCATAGCCCGTTCAGATGCAGTTTCATTTCCACATCCAGAGGAATTAGAAAAATTACCATCCTCCGTCATTCGGTAATAATAACCTGGAACTATTTTGCTAAAATTCGAATCTGTATTTGCTGAAGTATGATTATATACTACATCCATTACTACGCGAATTCCATTCTCATGCAGAGACTCGACCATTTGCTTATATTCATTGATTCGAACCTCTCCGTGATGGGGATCCGTAGAGTAGGATCCTTCCGGAACATTATAGTTTTCCGGATCATAACCCCAGTTGAATTGATTATTAATTAATTTTGTCTCATCTACGCTTGCATAATCAAAGGAAGGGAGCAGATGAACGTGAGTAATTCCCAAATCCACCAGATAATCAACTCCTGTCGACATACCTGAAGTAGTCGTTGTTCCCTTTTCGGTAAATGCTAAATACTTGCCTTTATTTATCATACCAGAACTTATATCAATGGAAAAATCCCTGATATGAAGCTCATAGAGGACCGCATCGGTAGCCTTCAAAAATTCCGGTTTTTGTTCATCTGTAAAACCATCTGGATCAGTACTATCTAAATCTACAACCATTCCTCTGCCACCATTAACTCCTGCTGCTTTGGCATAGGGATCAACCGCCTCATTGGTCTTGCCTTCTGCCGTAACCGTATAGGTATAGTAAGTTCCGTTAAGATCACCCGATTTATGAGCAATCCAGGTACCTTTGACATCTTTCGTCATTGGAATACTCTCAATTAAGTTAGTTCCGACTCCTGCCGTGTACAGATTGAGTAATACTTCTGTTGCTGTGGGTGCCCATACACGAAAGGCCGTGCTATCCTTAGAATATACTGCGCCCAAATCATCTCCATCATAGTAAAATGTATCTTCGAATTCTTTGGTAGAAAATATCTTACCATTTGAAACCTTGAATTCTCCGTAACCTTTTATGGTTATAGTATATTGGTTTAGCAAAGAAAGCTCATCTTTCATGGTAATTGTCATGTTAAATGCCTTTGCACCATCTTTAGATGTAAGGTCTTTCACTGCATATTCTTTACCCTTTGAATCTGTTACTTTAATCTTCTTCACTGCATTTTTTGCAGTACTGTCAAATGCACTTGATACTTTGATATCAATTGTCTTCGAACTAGTCAGGGATGCTCCCATAATCTTCGCTGCTATATTCATTTCGTCTTCTCCATATCCAAATTCTGCTTGATCTTGAATCAAATAAATGTCGATTACCCCGTCCTTCGCTTTTGTTATATCAAAAAATCGGTCTGATGCGGTATCCTTTGCATCCCAGGCATTGCTCTCGGTAGAATGGCGAACAATAAAACCAACGGTATCGGTTCCTTCTACTATCTCTAAGGTGTAAGTAGCAATTTTACCAAAATCATCTTCTCCACCAAATTCAAAGGCCGCCCCTTCTCCGCTTCCTGCCCATGACCAAACATTCCAACCTTCAAAATCTTCAGCATATCGGTGGTAATGTATGTTAACCTGAAGCTGCTCGGCTGCCTGCACTGATTGAATAGGATAACATGCATTTCCTATCGATAACACCAGCATAATTAAAACCATTCCTATTGCTTTTATTCGTTTTCCCATAAGACAACCCTCCCACAATTAATAGTTTCATTGTATCATACATCCGTGGTATGGGAAAGCATATTTTCGAAAATTTTCGAATACAAGAGGTTCAATTTTATGCTTAATCTTATATTCGTAAATACAAAGGCACAATTTTATGTTTCATCTTTTATTCGTAAATACAACGTCTCAATTTTATGTTTAATCTCATCTTCATATCGTGGTATTAATGATGATTATTATACCAACATCAATACCAACATCAATATCAGCACCAATATTTTTATCTTTTTCATCTCAGTT
>JBASOB010000031.1:0-1518 GCA_049657865.1 Mobilitalea sp. | reverse complement strand
GCTTAGGTCTGCTGTTTATTTTAACAATAATATCTTCTAAGCTCTTATATTCTATGACAGGAAGAATAGGTCCGAATATTTCTTCTGCCATAATTGGGCTTTCCCAGGTAATATGATCTAGTATTGTAGGAAAAATCTGATTGGTTTCTTCCTTCGAATTTCCACCAGTCAGAATATCCTCTCCTATCATCAAATTCAGCAGACGGTGAAAGTGTTTTTCATTGATAATCTTAGGAAAGTTATTGCTACTGTTGGGATCTTTATGATAAAACTGATTAATGTATTCTTGCATTTTCTTAAGAAGTTCAGCCTTTATGCTTGGATGTACCAAAAGATAATCCGGTGCTACGCAGGTTTGTCCAGCATTGATATACTTACCCCAGACAATTCTTTTGGCTGCCAGATCAATATCCGCTGTCTCATCAACAATACAGGGACTCTTCCCACCAAGTTCTAAGGTTACCGGAGTAAGATGCCTTGATGCAGCTTCCATGACCATCTTTCCAACTGCAACACTTCCCGTAAAACAGATATAGTCAAACTTTTTCTCTAGCAATGATTGATTTGCATCTCGTCCACCCTGAATAACTGCAACATAATCTTCCTTGAATGCTTCCGATAAAATAATCTCAATTACTTTAGAGGTATTCGGTGAATAATTGGAGGGCTTCACAACAACGCAGTTACCTGCACCAATTGCACCGATCAACGGCGACATCGTAAGTTGAAACGGATAATTCCAAGGTGACATAATGAGTACGATTCCATATGGATCCTGGTATATCGTACTTGTGGACAGAAAATTCGCTAATGATGTTTTCACTCTTTTCGGTGCAGCAAATCGTACAAGATGTTTCTTCATATAATTCAATTCCTCTAATACTAATCCGATTTCAGCCGCATAAGTCTCAAAAGGTGCTTTATTTAAGTCTTTTTTCAGTGCTGCGTAAATATCCTTCTCATGTTTTTTGATGGATGCTTCTAATCTTCTTAGCTGTGCTAAGCGAAATGCCACTTTTTTTGTTTCATCCGTAGCATAATACTTTCTTTGTTTTTCTAAAACAAGTTCAATATTTTCCATATTTACCTTCATTCCGAGTGAAAATGCTTTTCTTTCACTCTTATCCCTTTTTCTTTAGAGTTTTTCTTATTTTCCAACAGTTTAACAATTAACAGCTATCTGTCATTGTTATTATAATACGAATTTTGAAAATTTCCAACAGTTACATGGAATATAGTTACTATTATTCTTAATATAAGTAAATCTATCTAAAATCAAAATAAGCCTCCTAATAATAAACAGAGATAATAATTTGTTTATTATTAGGAGGCTTATGCAATATTTGATAATTTCAAACCATACCTTTCCTTCAGTTAATTTATCTGTTATTTTAAACTTTTAACCAAAGTTGAGATATAGGTTAATATCTACCCATAAAGTAATAAATAAGATGAAATATTTTCTTCGCTAAATTAATTTTTGCTCTTTCAACAGGTTCATGATAGGAACGTTATAAC
>JBASOB010000030.1:0-2329 GCA_049657865.1 Mobilitalea sp. | reverse complement strand
CTGTTGTTTTATGCTTAAAACTGTTTACTGCCATACTCAACGTATATATTATTAATAAAATTATTAATGCTACAATTATTATTTCAGCTAAGGACACTGAGATTTTAGAAGTGAAAAAACTTATTGCTCCGGCAAATACAGGATATATTTTTACAGCATAAAATTCAGCAAAACTTAAATTGAATTTTGCATATGTTGTGAGTATAAAAAATATAGGTATTAAAATTAAAACCATAATTTTATTTTTCATATTCCGCCTTCATTTCATAATATTGAAATATTATAACATACCGCAGCATAAAGCTGCAAACAAACTTAAAAAATCATCCTTTTCGTAGATGCACATGCTATAATACATGTATACGGTTTCTAAGAACCACTAAATCGGAAACTAAATTTCCCTGAAAGCATTCATACGAAAGGATGATTTTATGAATACTATTTTAGAACAATTTAAAGATAAAATCAATGGTACATTTTCTTTTTTTGATAGAATAATTATAAAAGGACACATTCGCCAATTCTTTTCTCCATCTGGTAAAAACCATTTTCTTTCCTATAATAATATTTTGTTAAAGGATTTTCCATCTTATGCACAATCAATTACTAAATCAATTTGTGAACATATAGAAAAACTTACATCAGATTCTAACCGCCCAGTTATATATTTATCATCTGCAAAAACATCAAAGGAACAAACTGCTACAGAAATTCTATCTACAAACCCGATAGATGAAGGTTTAATTTGTACTCTTTCTGTTGTTGAGTACTGCCAGACACTTCAACCTAAAAAACAAGAAGATGGGAAATTATATTTAGCTACTGTTAACAGAAAATGCAAATATTATTACCTATACTTCTTAGATAAAGAATTTGGTTTTATGCATGTTAAGATACAAACTTGGTTTCCTTTTTTAATTCAAGTCTATATCAATGGTCGAGAAATGATGAAACATACATTTGATGAAAATGAAATTAAATACAAAATGTATGACAACTCATTTACAGAAATAAGTGATATTTCTAAAGCGCAAGAAATTGCTGACAAGTTTGACAGTAAAAAGCTTTGTCGTCAATTAGACTATTTTGCAGATAAAATTAATCCTTATCTTAAAACAATTAAAGATACATTTCACCAGGAATATTTCTGGTGCGTTGACCAATGCGAGTATGCGACCGATGTTTTATTTACAAGCCGAGAGGCATTAGAGGATATTTACCCTTCACTGGTTGAACACGCATTTTATGACTTCAAATGTACTGATGTATTTTCCTTTCTTGGACGTAAACTTGATAAAAAGTTTCTGGGAGAAGTAGTCTCCGATTACCGCAAACGTCCTGAAGGATGGCGCATTAAGCACAAAATGAAATCAAACAGCATTAAGATGTATGATAAGTTCAGTGTGCTAAGAATTGAAATGACTATCAATGATCCCAAAGAATTTAAAGTGTATAAAAAAGTAAATCATAATGACGGTACTACCTCTATGAGATGGTCTCCAATGGGAAAATCAATCTCAAATCTGTATCGTTATGCAGAAGTATCAAGATCTGCTAACTTTAAATATCTTGAAGCTTTAAAAGGTATTATTCCCAAAAAATCTATTGAAAGTGAAATTAATGCCTTATGCCGTAAAAAGACCATTAAAGGCAAGAATTTTTCTGGATTTAATGTATGGGAAGAAAACACTTTTGAATTATTTACGGAATTATCCAATGGTTCTTATTTAATACGTGGTTTTACAAATCAGGACATCCGTAGGTCATTATATTCAAAACAACAAGCGGACATTACAGCTAACCGTAACAGAACTACTAGAATTTTTGCAAAGCTCAGAGCGCATGGTCTTATTAAAAAAGTTCCTCATTCGTTTCGTTATTATTTAACTGAAAAAGGTCGTAGAATATTCAGTGCTCTTATCGAAACAAAAATCAGAACTTTTCCAGAACTTGCATCTTAGTTATATTAAACTATAAAAACTTTCAGAAACTTACTTTACTTTAATTAGGTCTTTTTTTCATGCCTACTTTTAACTATTCTTGTTTTTTATGATAAAACTTCTATATCAATAATATAATATTATGGAAATTAAATTCAAGTCAAGGTGGTAATTTGTTTGAATATTAGCTCAATCAGTACAGATTTAATTGGAATTGTATCTCTTTTTTTTACAATTAATTTAGCAAAACGCAATGATGTAATTGACAAACAAAAAACAAAAATTTACATATTTGCAGCCTTTGTAACAATTTCTATACTATTTTTAGAAATATTTGATACATTGTTTCAGATTTCAAATAACATTGAATATATAGCTTTATATAAAAT
>JBASOB010000029.1:0-1856 GCA_049657865.1 Mobilitalea sp. | reverse complement strand
CGTTTAGAAGGTGTTAATAATTATTGTATCGCCGTGAAGGAACAAGGAGAAGATATCGTATTTCTTCGTAAAATTGTAAAGGGAGGCGCTGATAAGAGTTATGGTATTCAGGTAGCAAAACTTGCCGGAGTTCCTGCAAGCGTCTTAAAACGCGCTACAGATATAGTGAATGAACTTTCAGGGAATGATCTTGCACTGAAAGCTAAGAATCTGACAGCTCCTGAGGATCTGCTATCCGAAGAAGAGTTTGTTCAGGGCGAATTCTTACCTGGCGATATCATTGACCGATCATTAATCAAATCAACGAATGGAAAATACAGGAAGCCAAAAGACGTTGATCAATTTTCCTTATTCTCCTTATCCGGAAATGAAGATATTATTGCAGAGCTTCGCGATATCGATATCGCAAAATTGACTCCAATCGATGCAATTAATAAAATTTATCATTTCCAGAGTAAAATCAAGGATCGAATCTAGTTCCCTGTTACCTATGTCATTATCAATTCAAGTTAGGCTATATTATAACCTTTATGGAAGAATCGAGGGCTTATGTCATTCATACAAGTGTTGGACGAATCAACCATCAATCAGATTGCTGCCGGTGAGGTAGTGGAGCGTCCTAGCGCCGTTGTAAAGGAGCTCGTGGAAAATGCAATGGATGCGAATGCAACCGCCGTTACGGTTGAAATCAAGGAAGGCGGCTTATCCTTTATCCGTATCACCGATAATGGCGCAGGAATTGAAAAAGATGAAATTCCTTTAGCGTTTCTTCGTCATGCCACCAGTAAAATCCGTACCGCAGAAGATCTGTTATCCGTCACGAGCCTGGGCTTTCGCGGCGAGGCATTATCTAGTATTGCTTCTGTTGCACAGGTAGAATTAATTACCAAAACGCCTTCCTCCTTAAACGGATACCGCTATCTGATTGAAGGTGGTGAAGAGAAGACTCTTGAAGAAATCGGCTGTCCCGGTGGCACCACGATTATTGTACGTAATCTATTCTTTAATACTCCTGCCCGAAGAAAATTTTTAAAATCCGCGATGACAGAGTCCGGATATATCAGCGATTTAATGGAACGTCTTATGGTTTCTCATCCGAATGTATCCTTTAAATTCATCATGAACAGTCAGATCAGGTTGCAATCGTCGGGTAACAACAGCAGCAAGGATATTCTGTATCATGTGTACGGAAGGGATATTGCCAAGGAACTGCTTCCCCTCGATTATCCTTCGGAACAAACAGATTCTTCTGCTGATTCAGCCGAGACGTTTGTGAAAATGACCGGTTTCATTGGAAAACCAACTATCACACGAGGAAATCGTAATTTTGAAAACTATTTTATTAATGGAAGATATATTAAGAGTAATGTTATTACCAAGGCCATCGAGGAGGCGTATAAGCCTTTTCTTATGCAGCACAAATATCCTTTCACATCGATTTATTTTGAGATAGATCCTTCTCAGATTGATGTGAATGTACATCCTCAGAAATTGGAAATACGTCTAAAAAACAGTGAAGAAATTTTTCGTCTTACGATAAAAGCAATTCGAGAGACAATATCCGGTAAGTCTTTAATCCCAAAAGTACTGTTAACAAAACAGGAAGAGATCCTCGAATCCGAATACCTGTTACCGGAACCTTTTGAAGATAATAGAAGAAAACAGTTTGAAGTTCCTGTCAGAAATACGCGGGACAATTCGAACAGTCGTAATAATATTCTAGAGAGCATTACAGATATTCTTTCTGATCAACAGACAGAGAATCCTGGAACTCTTTCAAATTTGAAAGAACAAAGTGTTATTTCAAACTCAAAAGAACCTGGTATTGTTTCAAATTTAAAGGGACACTATATTAA
>JBASOB010000028.1:0-6730 GCA_049657865.1 Mobilitalea sp. | reverse complement strand
ACTAATTGATCCTCAAAAGAACACATACTGATCTGAGGTCTCCTCGCACTTACAAAGCAGTCAAACATCTGAATATAGGGTGTGAACTCTTTTGTTATCGTTATTTTCCCTACATTAGAAAGTGTTGCTGTGATTCCTCGGTCATGTAATGCGGTCGCAAAACGTAAGATATCATCTTTCAAAGCTAAAGGAATTACTCTCATAAATGCATTATGTTCGAGCGCTGATAAGCCGTTCAGATTTTTTCTCAAGTTATCAATATTCAAATCTTTTGCAAAGGATTCTTTCACTTCCTGAATAATATTGACAAGTTGGTCGGAACCTTCTTTATAGTAATATTTAATATTGACGGTAGCAAAAAAATTACGTGCTGTTGCTGACGGAAAATAAGTTCGAAGGTTTACCGGAACAGAAAATACGACGGGGTATTTGCGGCTTCTATCTGGCATATCTTGAAAAATAGATTGTATGAACAACGCCGTTAAATAGATTGTTAGTGTTGTATCATGTTTATGTGCTAATGCAATCACTTGTTTTACTGACATTTCTGCTTCTATCACTTTCAGCCGATTATCGATGGATCGTCTTCCGGCTATCTGATATGCCTTCGTAAGCTTGATATGATCTAACTTCTTATCACCATTATAATATTTCGAATAGCTGTCCTCTGTCTTTTGAGAAAAGGAAGCATCATAATCTAAATCCGGCAGCTTCTCGCCAAAATCCTTCCCATGAAGTTCCGTGAGGTAATAATAGATCATAGTTTTAAAAAACCCTAGCGCTCCCGTTCCATCCGTCACTGCATGATACATCTCCAAATTAATTCTATTATTATAATAAGTAACCTCAAATAGCAGGTTCTTTCGACTTTGCGAATAGAGCATACTGCATGGTAATTTATTTTCCTTGGAAACAATAGGCATTAAATCCGTTTTCTCAAAATAATACCAAAAAACACCTCTTCGGAGTACCGTCTGGAATATCGGGAAAAGCGTAATTGTGCTATTCAAAGCTTTTTGTAAGATTTCACTGTTTATTTCTTCCTTCAGCTCGCATACAAAACGAAAAACCTTAGTATCTTTATCGCTTGTAGTCGGAGGAAAAATCTTTGCCGCATTGTCTAATCTTATCCATTCAACCGGCTTTTTTCTTGCCATCAAATTACTATTCCCCCTATCTTTCTTTCATATAATACTGTATCTACCTAATTATAAACGATTTAAAATCATAACATCTTCAAAGATCCTGCATTACTATCTAAAAACCGATTAATTAAATCATAACTTCTTCGAACATGAACAAAACGCTTCGGCAAAGTGATAAAGCCATGGAGCGCATCTGTCATTCGGTATACCTCAACTTCATTACCGAATTCATATAATCTTTTACCATAAAGCTCACCTTCATCTCTCAAAGGATCAAATTCAGCTGTTATAATTAAGGTCTTTGGCTGATTTGACAAGTCCTTTGCTAATAATGGTGCTAGATAAGGATTTTCCAAGTCTTCTTTACTACTCATATATAAGTCCATAAAGTCATTTATTCGCTTGGTGGTCAGAAGATAATCAGTACCATTTTCATGGACAGACGGATACGGTGACGTTTCACTATGATCACTGGCCGTAGATGGATAGAGCAGAATCTGTTTCGAAGGCATGAATTCACCCCGGTCCCTCGCCATCAGAGAAACAACGGCTGCTAAATTGCCTCCGGCACTATCTCCGATTAACGTAATATCTTCCTCTTTTACGTCAAATAAAGCAGCAAAGTTAAATATTTCTCTCGTTACTGTGTAGCAGTCTTCCGGTGCTGTTGGAAATGTGTGTTCAGGAGCTAGTCTATAATCTACGGATATCACAATATATCCGGTTTCTTTGGCCATATTGGAGCATACTGTGGTGTAACTGTCGATGTTGCCGATCACCCATCCACCGCCATGGAAAAACATCAGGATTTTATTCACCGCTTGTTTCTCAGCGGGCATAAATACTCTTACCGGAATATCATAATCCAGACTGGAAACCTTATGGTCCCACATTTCATAAAGTGGTTTGAGATATGCATGTGCAACTGTAGATATCTGGCGTTGCAGCTTATAAGTATTTTTCGTATCAAAATCCGGATAAGATAATGCTTTTAACGCAATTTGCATTGCTTTATTTATTGCCATAATATCCCCCCTGTCTTCACAAATACATTCTACCTATTATAGATTTAAAAGTCAATTGAAATGAAAGGGACGGAGCTATAGGGGGAAGATTTAGATGTGTGGCGATGCTTTAGATGTGTGGCGAAGATTTAGTAGGTGGGGAAAGACAGGGGCTGCTGCCCGGTAAAATTTTTAGGCGCAGGAGGTCCTATGACACTAGCAGTACAGAAGATGCTTAGGGCAACCTAGAAATGGGACAACTCGTGAAATGGAACTTGTTGGTAGTGTAAGTTTTATTGTCTTGAATTCCATTTCGCTCAAACAAGTCCCATTTCTAGGTTTGGCGCATTTTCTGTAATGCAAGTGGTCATTAAGACTCCTGCTAATAAATATTTTACCGGGCAACAGCCCCTGTCTTTACTTCAAGGTTATGAAATCTTACAATAAATTCATGGGACTTACCTAAATTCAACTATTCTTTTTATGATAAAGCATAAATCTTGCCTCTAATTCATATACTCATTATAGAAGAACATGGTTCTTACCTCCAACTCATATACTCATTATAGAAGAACATGGTTCTTCCCTCTAACTCCCGGATTCCTTGTTCTAATCATGGATATCACTTTAAAATATAGGTACATTGGAAATGTTTGGGCTTTGTTTCTTTTCTTCACAGTTATATTCTCTATTTGTATCTATTGTTTTATTATTTTAATTTTATAATATATTACATGTTAAAGTTGCTTTTTTTACATTTTCTTTTGGGAGATTATATAGTAAAATAGATTATTCTTCGGTGTATTGATTTCCTATTTATGACGGGAGAAGAGGGTCTTGATTTTATTTACAATTTTCTTAAGGAGGATCTATTCATGTTTTATAAAGAATATGGTAATACGGGGATGAAAGTCTCAGCAATCGGTATGGGGACAATGCGGTATAATGAAGAGGATGTAAAGGCCGGGAATTTTGAGAAATGCGCTGAGGTGGTTTTATATGCTCACGAGAAGGGGATTAATTTCTTTGATTCGGCTCCCTTTTACTGTGAGGATAAAAGTGAGATTATTACGGGAATTGCTTTGTCACAGCTTCCTAGGGACAGCTTCTATATCTCTTCTAAAGTTAATATGGGGTCTTATGATGGGGCTTTTTCTCCGGATGCGTTTCAGAAGAGGCTGGAGATGTCTTTGAAACGGTTGAAGGTGGACTATCTGGATTTCTATTATCTATGGTGTCTGCTGGATCTGGAATCTTTTCATAAACAGTATGACTTGATGTATGGATGTTTTGAGAAGGCTAAGAAGGATGGGTTAATTCGTAATATTAATTTTTCCTCTCATATGCAGGGAACTCAATTGGAATCTGTAGTTGAGACAAATGCTTTCGCTGGAATGCTTATAGGCTATAATGCACTTAATTATCGCTTCCGTCAGGCCGGTATCAGTGCCGCTAATAAAAACGGTATGGGGATTGCTGTTATGAATCCGCTTGGTGGCGGATTGATACCGAATAATCCTAAGGTATTTGAATATCTTACGGAAGGAACTGATCTGAGCGTTCCTCAGGCTGCTCTTCGTTTTGTTGCTTCTCACAAGGAAGTTTCCGTAGCTCTATGCGGCTGTACAACAAAAGAACATGTGGATGATGCAGTGAAGTCCGTGGAGAACCTTGTGGAACGATCTGCGATTGATATCTACAACGAATATGAACATAAAGGAATTGCACTTAACAATCTCTGTACCGGCTGTGGTTATTGCAAACATTGTCCGCAGGATATTGATATTCCCAAATTCATGGATGCGTATAATGAGAAAATTCTTGGAAGCAGTATTACTGATCGTCTACAAAACCATTGGAATATTCCAGTATCTCAAGCTGCAGACTGCATCGAATGTGGCAACTGCGAATTACTCTGCACACAGCATTTACCAATTATCTCTCGATTAGCTGAGATTGCTGCAATCAAATAGCTTATCCTTGCTTTTAAATTGCGCAAATAAGTAGCTTATCCTTGCTTTAAATAGAAAGGCTGTCGCAATACAGTATGATTGATAGAATTTGCAATGGGACCATGCCTGACGGTCTGTTGGATTTTCTTAACGTCAGTGTGTTTTGTGATAGCTCTTTTTATTTTCAGAGGAGATACCAGAAATCATCAACAGCACTCTTCCACTAATTATTTCATTATATTTAGAAATATTTAGAACTTTATTAGAATTGCATTAAATTGTGGAAATAAGGAAAAAGTTATGGTAATATTTAGTTATTCGCAAGATATTGGCATATAGAATTTATACTTACCTATTTCAATATTAGGTAAACTAATTTTACATGTCATAATATTGGAATATAACAATGAGCAATATAATAGGGAGAAAGAAGGGCGATTATGAAAAAGAAAGTTTTATTATTTACCGCAATTTGTCTGTTATTTACCGTAACATTCGGTTCCTCAAACCTTGTATCTGCAGCAACAGATGTTACAAAGACAACAAATGTAACTGTGGCTACAGATACAGCAAAGACAACAGATATACCTGTGGTTACAGATACAACAAAGGCAACAGATGCAACAGAGATAGCACCTAGTGTCGGTGACAAGATTTCAGGGTTTAAAATCACACAGATAAAATATGACTCCTCAACAGAGTCTACGCAGATTCTCTTTCAGCATGTGAAGACAGGTGCAAGATTACTCGTAATTAAAAACAAGGATATCAACCGCGGGTTTTCTATTAAGTTTAATACTCCGGCTGATAATGATAAGGGAATCAACCATATTATTGAACATTCCGTTTTAGGAGGAAGTACAAAGTATCCAAGCAGCAATATTATTTTTGATGTTAGCAATACTACTTTTATCTCTTATGCCAATGCATTTACTTATCAGAATATGACGATGTATCCAATTTGTTCTGAAAGTGAGGTACAGTTATTAAAATCAGCTGACATTTATCTGGATGCAGTATATCATCCATTACTTTTATCCGATCAAAAAATCTTTGAACGTGAAGGCTGGCGTTATGAAATAGCGGATGAATCCTCAGCTCTTACTTATAATGGTATCGTGTATAATGAGATGCAGGGAAGTATGGGAAGCATAGAATCAGCATCTTCCGCCAATGCGCAGAAAGCTATTTTCCCTAGTAGCAATCAGGGAAATAATTCAGGTGGTGACCCAGATTCCATTAAAACTCTCACCTATAAAGAATTAATCAAAACATATAAGGCAAATTACCACCCTTCAAACAGCTTAATGGTTTTATATGGCGATGTGGATTATGAAGCCTTCTTGAAAATGATTGATGAAAATTATTTATCCTCCTATAGCAAAAAGACCATTTCAATTGATCGAGACACACAAAAAGCATTTACTAAGTTAAAGGAAAAAAACTATACATTCCCTGTTGCAGTAGGAACAGATACCGTAAACAAATCGGTAATTGACCTTGTATTTGCTACTAGTGATATTCAGAAATTAGGTGCTTTTAATTATGTAGGGCTAAGCACTGCAGTCTCTTTGCTTAATCTTGATAATTCCCACATTAAACAAGCATTGCTCGCAAGTGGAATTGCAGAATCCTACAGTATTGCGATAGATCCGACTTCCTATCAGCCAACGATTCATTTCGTAGCTTCTAATGCTGACCCAGATAAGAAGGATGCATTTTATAAATTAGTTATGTTGGAATTAAAGAAAGTTGTTCGGAACGGCTTAGACACTGAGTTGATTAAATCTTCTCTCCGTTCTCTTGAATTTGCAGAAGCTTTAGGAAGTGATTCCAGCACTGCTGTAAATCAATTGGCTACCGTTAGTTTATATGATAATTTATTTGGCGATCCACTTATGGATTACAATAGTTACTATAAAGCAATCGTATCGAAACTTGATGAAAATGTTCTTGAGAATATAATTGATAAGCAATTGATTCAAAATAAATTTGCTGCATTAACCGTTACGGTTCCTAAGGCAGGTTTATCAGAGAAGAATCAGGCAGCTTTAACGAAAGAACTTTCGAAAGAAAAAGCTTCTTTGAGCAAAAAAGAACTGAAAGCACTTATTAAAAAAGTAACTGCTTTTAATGCCTGGAACGGTCAGAAGACTTCGGATGAAGTATTAAAATCATTAAGAGCCGTAACTCTTAGCGATATTGAAACTGATGTAAAAGAACGTGAAATTAAGGAAAGTACAATTGATGGAGTGAAATTATGGACTGCTAAGGCAGATATCTCTGATATCAGTTCAATCTATCTTTCCTTTGATTTAAGCCATCTTACCAAAGAAGAATTATTATATCTACATTTTTATAGTGATATGGTTAACAATGGTATGGCAACAGTAACTAGAACAGAGAACCAAGTACTCAATGATGTCGTATCAAAAGCTTATACTGTGGCAACCGGACTATCCGCCATTTCCGACAATAAGAATGATACCTCCGCCCATCCTACTTTCAATGTAAACTATTACGGTTTCGAAACTGAATATGCCGATACTTTTGATTTAGTATCCGATATGATATTTGAATCCAATACTGCAGATATTACAACTTATGGAACGAGAACTTTAGCTAATAT
>JBASOB010000027.1:0-10699 GCA_049657865.1 Mobilitalea sp. | reverse complement strand
ATATCTTTCATTGTTACTCGTTCACTTTTCATGATAGTAGGAATCCTCTCTGATTTTAATCGTTAAAAATATCATAGCACATAAGTGGGATGGGTTTCAATATCTGTTCTGGGTATTTTTGAAGCAGTATACAGGCAAATAGGTTTGTAGGAGCATAAACAGAATTTCCTCCGAAATGTGAAAAATTTAATCGGCTTAATTTATTAATGCAAAAACCTAAGAATGCTTATCGGGCAAGCATATTTCTAAAATTAGGATTACTTAAGCGAAGTAAAGTTAAGTAAATAAATAGTGCAATACATACAAAATAACATGCTTAAAATAACTATAGTTGTGCAATATTACTTGACAATATTGACGCAGCATGTTAAATTGTGATGGAAGGAATCATTTTATTAAGAACATGGGAAAGAACTTAAAAAGACGAATAGATTGGAGATTTTTATGAATAAAGAAGCAATATGCCATATTCCAAAGAGTAACTATGCTTATGCGTATAAGGAAAATGAGCTACATATAAGAATTCGGACGGCAAAGAATGATATGGAGCTGGTTAACATTATATTTGGCTGCAAATACGATTGGATCCATAAAGAACAGAAGGTCATGACGAAGATATTGTCGGATCAATATTATGATTATTATCAATATAATATTCAACAGGAGGATTCCAGAATTGGATACTATTTTGAACTCAGGGATAAAACGGAGACGATTCTATTAACTGAAGTTGGTCTGATTTATGAATTTGATGATACTTATGCGTACTGTTACTTTTTTCAGTATCCATATATCAATCAGGTGGATATCCACCGAGAACCTGCCTGGGCTGCTGAGGCCTTGTTCTATCAGATATTCGTAGAACGCTTTGACAATGGGAACCAGAAGAATTCGCCGCCTTATCTGACTAATTGGGGGGAGGATCCGGAATCCTTCAGCTTTTATGGAGGCGATTTAGAGGGAATCATCAATCATTTGGATTATCTTGAAGACTTGGGCGTGAATGGAATCTACCTTACCCCGATATTTGAGTCACCCTCGAATCATAAATATGATATTGTAAATTACATGGAAATTGATCATTTCTTTGGAGATAAGCAGACCTTTAAAGAGCTCGTAGAGAAAGCCCATGCCAAAGGGATGCGAATCGTGTTGGATGCCGTCTTTAATCATTGCAGTGATGCCTTTCCTCCCTTTGCTGAGGTCTGTAAGATGGGAGCAGCTTCTGAGTATTACGACTGGTTCTTTATTGACGGGGATAAGGTAAGCAAGAACCCGCCTAATTATAAAATGTTCAGCTTTGTACCATATATGCCGAAGCTGAATACTTCCAACCCGAAAGTGAAAGAATACCTGCTGTCGGCAGTCAGCTATTGGACCAGGGAATTTGGTATTGATGGCTGGAGGCTGGATGTATCGGACGAGATTGACCATAAATTCTGGAGGGAGTTCAGAAGTGTTGTTAAGGAAATCAATGAAGAAGCAATTATAATCGGTGAGAATTGGCATAATGCACTGCCCTGGTTAATGGGAGATCAATTTGACAGTGTTATGAATTATCCGGTCACTAAACTCTGCCTTGATTATTTTGCAACACAGACAATATCTACAGAAATGTTTGAAAATCAATTGAGTACCTACTTAATGAGATATACGGATCAGGTAAATGAAGCAATGCTGAATCTTCTCGACAGCCATGATACTGAGCGGTTCTTATATTCGACGAAGGAAAATACGAAAGCTTTAAAAAATGCAGCAGCATTCCTGTTTGCCTATAAGGGGATACCTTGTACTTATTACGGTACGGAGATTGGAATGACCGGTAACTATGATCCCGGCTGTCGAAGGGGTTTTAATTGGAACCAAGAACAATGGGATATGGATTTACTCCAGTACTATAAAAAACTAATGGCAATTCGCAAACAGGAAAATATATTGAAATTCGGAACCGTTAATTTCCTGAGTACAGATAAGGTTTTTGTGATGAAGCGTACCTATGATAGCAAATGCATGTATATTGCAATCAATACGACGGATCAGGAACAGGAGATTCACATAACCGAACCAGAATTCTCACTGGTGAAAGAGCTGCTAGGAGAAGAAGTATGGAAAATGTCAGAAGGAATCATTACAGTGAAGGTTCCTGCAAATACTTCCTACTATATGAAATTTGCTTGACATTCCGGCCGATGAAAAATACAATATAAGTGTAAAGATTGTTTTCTTATAGAAAGCAAGGTGGTTTATTGGAATGGCTATTAGTAGTTGGAGTGATGGCTGTATTTGGCGCCATAGCATTCTTCATGCACAGAGTAGGAATATCCTTTAGAAAACCAGTTAGTTTCCGAGAAAAGAAATACATTCATACGAAAGAACGACCTTGCACTATAATATTTGGAAAGTCCGAACTTGCAGACAAGCTGATTGCGGAACTGAAGAGAAATAAAATCAGATATCTGCAGATAGAAGAAGTAGGCAAATTGGACAAAGCTAAATATTGCAGCAATTTATTTGCTGTTGGTGGGAATGACATCAAAAATTTAATGATGTGTCTTTCTTTAGCGAGGTTAAATGCAACCTGCAACTGTATTGCTATCTGTAATTTAGCAACGAATCAAAATTTATATGAGAAGAATAATATCTGCTATCTCATGAATCCGAATCCGGATCCGGAAGCATTGTATCGCCTCATGTTTCCACCTGTATACGAAACTAGTCAAAGTAATTTGAACTTGGGATAATATCATTTACGAATAATGCAAAAGCAGGAAAGCTCAACGGAATGATTCGAGCTTCCTGCTTTTTCTAATAGGAAAGAAATCTGATTGCCATATATCACCATAAAGTGATAAAATATAGAAAAGTATGAAGATGGAACACCTTTCAGGTGTTGTATGTGATCCTTAAATCAGTAGACTTTTAGCAGATTGGAGAATAAATTGATGAAACTGAAAGATGCGGTGCACACTCTGTTTTATAAAGATAAAAAGACAAAGAACCAGCAGCTGACAACTGTATGGGGAGAGAATCTGGACCCGAATCATCTGCTCGAAGAATATCCGAGACCACAGTTGCAAAGAGAAAACTATACCATATTGAATGGATACTGGAATTATTGTATTACGAAAGACAATACAATTCCGAGGCAGTTCGATCAGATGATTTTAGTTCCATTTTCACCGGAAAGCTTACTATCAGGAGTGAAGCGCCAACTGATGCCGGGGGAATTCCTATGGTATGAAAAGCATCTGATTATAGATAAAATAGTTGAAAATACAAGATGTATTCTTCATTTTGGAGCTGTAGATCAGTACTGTGAGGTATTTGTAAATCAGCAGAAAGTAACAGAACATATCGGGGGATATCTACCTTTTTCTGTTGATATTACAGATAGCATATTAGAAGGTAAGAATCTGCTACATGTAAAAGCGGCTGATTTATCAGATACTTCTTATCACAGCAGAGGAAAGCAAAAACTAAAACGAGGCGGAATGTGGTACACTGCACAGAGCGGTATCTGGCAAACAGTCTGGGTGGAATGGGTACCAGATTTATTTATCACTTCATTAAGGATCACGCCCCAAGTAGATCAAAGTTCTGTCAGAATAGAAATCGCATTAAACAAGCCAATCGAAGAAATGGTGGATGCTGAAAAGATGCTATTGAATCCATCAGAGGGTTTGGAAGCGGATCAATCCTCTAAGATAGAATATGTTGTAGAAATATTTTCAATCGGTAAATTGGTTTCTGTTATGAAAAGCGATAATCTTAATATGGAGATTTCGCTTGAGAAAGTTCATTTATGGAATCCGAAAGATCCATTTTTGTATGATATGGTAGTTACCGTGGGCGAAGACAGGGTAGAGAGTTACTTTGCCATGCGTAAAATTGAGATAAAAGAAGACATGGATCATGTAACCCGTATATTTTTAAACAATAAACCGTATTTTCAAAATGGACTATTAGATCAGGGCTATTGGCCGGATGGCCTATATACGGCACCGAGTGATGAAGCTATGATCTTTGATATCCGGAAAGCAAAGGAACTAGGATTTAATATGCTGAGGAAGCATATTAAAATTGAACCATTGCGGTGGTATTATCATTGTGACCGTCTAGGAATGATGGTCTGGCAGGACATGGTGAATGGAGGAAGTACCTATAATCCGATTATTGTTTCTTATTTACCGACGATAATGCCAAAACTTACGGATTACTTGAAAGACAGCCATTACAGGATATTTGGCAGAAGCAGTGCGGTTGGAAGAAGGGAATGGACGGTTGAGTGTGAAGAAACAGTGAAACTTCTTTATAATTGCCCATGTATTGCCGTATGGGTTCCATTTAACGAAGGATGGGGACAGTTCGATGCACAGAAAGCGGTTCAGCTGATCCGCAGTTTGGATCAGACTAGACTGATTGATCATGCGAGTGGATGGTTTGATCAAAAAGCAGGAGATTTTGTAAGCATCCATAATTATTTTCACCCATTGACCGTAACGCCAGCAGAAAAGCCTGAGATTCTGTCGGAATTTGGAGGATATGCCTGCTATATTGAAGACCATTCTTTTTCATCTCAGATCTATGGATATCGTATCTATGGGACAAAGGAAGAACTGAATGAAAGATATCAGGAAATCTTCAATCAGACGATTGTGGGACTGGTAAAACAAGGATTGTCAGCAACCGTATATACGCAGCTGAGTGATGTGGAAGATGAAGTTAACGGACTATTGACTTATGACCGTAAAATATGTAAGGTTACGAAAACATCACTTCTTGATCTAATTGCAAAAAAAACTATATAGAAAGCAACAAAGGGAGAAATGGTACGAATGCCTAATAAAATGCTTGCGATAAAGCTTAATTGGAAAAGCAAAAAAAGTATACCGATTTATATCCTTTTCACTTATTTTTTCTTTGTAATGTTTACATTTTTAAAAGAGGATTTTAGTGGTGAGATACGCAAACCGTCAGTCATTGGAATCATAGTGATATGGATTTTAATATCACTTCTGACCATGATTGAAATTCCTATTATCCGAAAAATGTATAAAAAGCATGCGATGTGGTTGAATGGTTTTGTTTTGATACTTTCACCGATTGCATCCTTTCTAACCGTAGAAATTATGGTCAGCAACTTTAATCTGGAAATGTTCAAAAATTATAGCTTCTACAACCTTATCTGGTATTATGTGATTACTTTTATGGTATTCGTTGTGACCAGAAGGGCGAAGCCAACGATTGTTATTGTTGATATTATCATCTATCTGTTGGCTATGATAAATTATATGGTCTATCTGTTCCGGGGCAATCCGATCATTCCAAGTGATTTATTGGCCTGGGAGACCGGTATGAGCGTAGCTTCAAATTATGAGATTAGTTTCACTTATGGGTTTTTAATTGCAACACTTATTATGCTTATTATGTACCTGTTTGGCATGAAATTAGAGAGTTACGATTGGGAGATTTCCTGGGCTAACCGTATTGCAGGATTCGGTATTTATCTTCTGTTTATGGTGCTGGTTTTTTCTTTATTCTTTCAAACTGATTTCATTAAGACTAAGATTAAGGTCATAGATTACTTCGCACCTAAGTATACTTACATATCCTACGGAACTGCCTTTGGCTTCGTTGCCAATGTAGCAGCTATGGAGACAGATTATCCGGAAGGATATTCTTTGGAGGAGATAAGAGGTATACTGAACAGCCATGTAGAGGAAACGACAGTAAGCGGTAGTAAAGAAAACGAAGAGAATACTGACAACAATACAGAAGAGGAGCAGCCTAATATCATTGTTATCATGAACGAAGCCTTTTCTGATTTGAGCATGATCGGAGATTTTGATACGAATCTTGCTTATCTTCCCTTTACTAGTACATTGGAAGAGAATACAACGAAGGGAGCATTTTATATCTCCGTTTTTGGAGGAGGTACCAGCGATACAGAATATGAATTCCTAACAGGAAACAGCATGGCTGTCATGCCCTCTAACTGTGTACCCTATCAGCAATTTGTCACGGCACCGACAGATTCCCTTGCAGCCACTTTAAAAACACAAGGATATTATAATATTGCAATCCATCCTTATAAAGCGAGTGGATATAAACGCGATATCGTATATCCGCTGCTTGGATTTGATGAGTTCCTCTCGGAAGAAGATTTTACCAATCCAGAGCGAATACGATCTTATGTCAGTGATCAGGAAAGCTATGAAAAGATTATAGAGCAATACGAAACGAAAGGGGAGGACAACCCGCTTTTTATCTTTACGGTAACCATGCAGAATCATGGGGGGTATTCGGAAAGTCAGGTTGCAGCAGAGGAGGAAACGGTAAGATTCACTGACCTTGAGGGTTATCGTAGTGTAGAACAATACCTGAGTCTGCTGCGTAAATCGGACCAATCCTTTCAAACACTTGTAGATTATTTTAGTAAACAAGAAGAACATACCATCATTCTTTTGTTTGGAGATCATCAACCGAATGTATATTCTGAGTTCCTCGATGACCTGATGGAGAAAGACGGAATATCGGAGATGGAAGCTTATCAACGAAAATATAAAGTGCCCTTCCTATTGTGGGCTAATTACGATATTGAAGAAGACGATGTGGATAACATAAGCGCGAACTATTTATCCTCTTATCTGCTACAGACGGCAGGGCTGAAAGGAACCGCATACAATCATTATCTGATGGATCTGTATCAGGAAATTCCAGTCATTAATGCATTGTTTTATATTGATAAAGCAGGAAGTATTCATAAGTATGGAACTTCCTCGCCCTATTTGGAACTGATTCAACAATACAAATGCATTGGTTATAATAATGCACTTGACAAAAATGATAAGCTGGAGGAATATTATTATATCAGCAACTAACGAGTGATACAGATTATCCAATTAAGTGATAGAAGTGCATACTTTTTACATGATAAAACTAATCCGGCATAAATATGATTATTTTCTATATGAAATACTCTTATTGTGCTGGATTTTTTTGAAGGTTAGGAGGCGAAGGCGAATGAATGCAATAAAATTAGGTTGTACTGATGCGGAACTTCTTTCTTACGGAAAAAAAGCCGGATTTACACTCAATAAAGCGACCTGCCTACTAGATTATGAGACGGAACTTGACTGTACTGCTTTGCAGCAGAGTGTATCACAAAATCCGGTTTTGAAATTGATGATAGATTATCTTGCCGGAAGTTTTATGAATCCTAGAACAGCACTCAAAGTGATTGGGATTACAGATCATGATTATCTTGGATTTCGTGCCGCTATTCCCAAAACCAGTGACAGTGAAAGTCCTTTTGCTATTCTCTTCAGTGCCGGTGATCGTGGACTTGTGATTGAAGAAAGCAAAGAATATGTCAATCAGGTTCTTAAGGAGTTATCTGGATTTAACTCGGATATTCCGGTGGAACCAATTGGTTTTACCATGTCTCCGATTGAAGTGCTTGTCATATTGGCTGCCTGTGATGCAATACAGCAGAATAAACAGGAAGGAACCTGGTTTACAAAAACATCACTCGTGAATGCCTTTGATATTAATAATGTGAATGAACATCATCCTGCTTGCATCGCATTAGCAGCGGTGGCAGAAGATGCAATTTATCATTTTTATAACGAGGATAAAGTATCGGAAGTCCTAGCGAGAATGGTTGAGAGCCATCTCTTCGTTAAAAGAGAGACGGAATCGGGTGACCTTTATAGTCTTAGCTCAACGTATCATAGACTACCTCAATTGTTTGAGAACTCGAAGAACAAGTTGGCAATGCTCAGGTACCGTTTTGATGGTAAGACGGATATCATATTGGTGATATCGAACGATGCAGAATCTTGGGCTTTTAGCATGTGCGATGGGAACGGATGCATCGAACGACTGGACGAAGAACGTCAGATAGAACTTCTGGCCGAACAGGAGAAAACATTAGGATTTTGCAGCAACTGTGGAGATCCGTTACCGAAAGGTTCCATCTTCTGTCCGATGTGCGGGCATAAAATATTTTAATAAATTTAATAAAAATTTCATATATGCTTGAAAAATCGTACCAACAGGCTTATCATTGATAATTGAGGATTTCGGTACGACAAAAAATGAAGGCAGGTAGAAAATGGAAAAATTGAAGCCAAAATTGTTTTCGGTCATGAAAACATACACGAAAGAGCAGTTTGTGAAAGATGTAATCGCAGGTATTATTGTAGCGATTATTGCACTGCCACTCTCTATTGCATTGGCATTAGCGTCTGGAGTTGGTCCGGAAAAAGGGTTATACACCGCAATCGTAGCAGGATTTGTGGTATCGTTTTTAGGTGGTAGCCGCGTTCAGATTGCTGGACCGACAGCAGCATTTGCAACAATCGTTGCGGGAATCGTAGCGAAAAATGGAATTGATGGTTTAGCCGTTGCCACAATCATGGCAGGTATTCTATTAGTTGTAATGGGGCTGCTTAAATTTGGGAGATTACTAAAATTTATCCCTTATACGATTACGACAGGATTCACATTTGGTATCGCAATCACAATTTTAATTGGTCAGATCAAGGATTTTTTTGGAATGACCTTTCAAACTAAGCCGGTTGAAACAATAGAGAAACTGGAAGCTTGCATCGCAAGCATCAGTTCGATTAATCTTCAGGCATTATTCATTGGTGCGATTTCTTTAACAATACTAATTGTTTGGCCAAAAATAAGTAAAAAGATACCGGGATCTTTAGTAGCAATTATTGTTGCTGCTGGTCTTGTTGTTATTTTTAAAATGGACGTCAATACAATTGGATCAATGTATCCTAACATATCAGCGGCACCGCCAAAATTCTCCCTTCCTGATGTGAACTTTACAATGATTAAGACATTAATGCCGGATGCTATTACGATTGCAATCTTAGCAGCAATCGAATCTTTATTATCCTGTGTAGTTGCAGATGGTATGATAGGTAGTAAACATCGCTCGAATATGGAATTGATAGCACAAGGTGCAGCGAATATAGCTTCTAGCTTGTTTGGCGGTATTCCGGCAACAGGAGCAATTGCAAGAACTGCGGCAAACGTGAAAAATGGAGGACGTACACCAATTGCCGGAATGGTTCATTCGGTGACCTTATTCCTGATACTGGTCGTATTAATGCCGGCAGCAAAATTCATACCGATGCCTACGATTGCTGCAATCTTATTTATAGTAGCCTATAACATGAGCGAGTGGAAACAGTTCATTAACTTGATTAAGAAATCTCCGAAAAGTGATATTCTTGTGCTGATTACAACCTTCTTGCTTACCGTCGTTTTTGACTTAGTAATCGCAATTGAAGTTGGTCTCATTATGGCAGCAGTTTTATTCATGAAGAGAATGGCTGATGTTACAGAGATCCAGAAATGGAAGGATGCAGCAGAGGATACCGGGGAGGATGAAGGGAATGATCCGGAATCCATCGGTCTCAAGAAGATTCCGAAGAATACGATGGTATATGAGATAAACGGTCCGATGTTCTTTGCGGCAGTGGATAAATTCGTGGAGATTTCCTTCGAAGCGGGTGTTAAAGCCATTGTTATTCGTATGAGAAATGTACCGGCAATGGATGTTAATGCATTACATTCCTTAATTGATTTGGTGAAAACCTGTAAGAAAAACGAGGTAACCGTAATACTTTCCCATGTTCAGGACCAACCTCTTCGTATGATGCAAAAAGCTGATTTTGATAAGCTTATTGGAATTGACAACATTTTTACCAATACAGATGCAGCACTGAAAAGAGCAGAAGAAATGACAAAGTAGAAGGAAAAGACGGATAGAAAGAAAAGCATAATAGAAAGAAAAGAATCAAAAAGCTTTATGATTGATATTAAGAGAACATAACCAGATTGTTGGAAACTGTCCTTTTTATCAATCATAAAGCTTTTTCTGGATTTGTTATATTGCGAAATACTGTGAATAATGTTCTATCAGCGCATGGAAGCTCTTGCCGAAAGTTTCGAGGTGGTCCCTATAAAATTGATCAAATTCATTTTCTTTTGTTATTCCCATCTGCATAAGGTGATAAATCAGTTTATGATCTTTTAGTATATCGCTTAAGTCTGTTTTATGAAGGACTGCATCCATATATCTTACTCTGTCATAATGGGAGCAGATGCTTTTAACGGAATGCCAGGTTTTTGATTTATTTGCTAAATTGTATAGACTTTGATGAAATTCATCATCTAATTTAAAAAAATTGATGATGGGATCTTCGGAATACATCGCTGCTTCCTGAAGATTGAGATTGTCTTTAAGAGGTCGCAATCCTTCTGAACTAATGATTCCGGCTATCTTTTTTATTATGGCAGGTTCAACAATGGAACGAAGGAAAAGACCTTCTTTTAATATTTCCAAATCAATTAGCGATACCTTCGAAGCACTTTGAGGATATACATTAACTAAATACTCGCCTTTTAACTTGATAACAGCCTCGTGAATCGGAGTCCTGCTAACGGCTAATAGAGAAGATAGATCATTCTCATTAAGAGTCGCACCTGGTGGAAGCTGAAGGGTCATTATATTATTGTGTAAGATACGATAAGCGTATTCACTGTTGTTCTCTTTTTCGCTTTTGGGCTGTAATAAGAGTTCCATTTTATGGTCCTTTCTCCGATTAATATATCAATCAGACAAAATGTATTATATTTTAATTATCATAGCATAGGACTTATGAAGATTCAACTC
>JBASOB010000026.1:0-2954 GCA_049657865.1 Mobilitalea sp. | reverse complement strand
GCGTTACTGTATTTGAAGCCAATGAAAAGGCAGGTGGGCAATGCAGGTACGGAATTCCCTCCTATCGTTTATCAGATGACATTATCGACAAGGAAATCAATGATATTTTAGAAGCAGGAATTGACCTTCAGACTGGTAAGAAAATAAATGCACCGAAAGAATTAATGGAACAGGGGTATGATTCTGTATTGATATCGATCGGTACTCAGAAAGGAACATTACTGCCACTTGAGGGTAATAAGCTTCAAGGAGTACTGATCAACACTGAATTTTTGAAAAAGACAAGACTTGGAACTCCTGAGAAACTTGGGGAACGAGTTATGGTACTTGGCGGTGGCAATGTAGCTTATGACTGTGCAAGAACAGCCCTTCGACTTGGTGCGAAAGAAGTTCATATTGCTTGTCTCGAGGATATCCATCAGATGACTGCGACGGCAGAGGAATTGAAGGAAGGAAAAGAAGAAGGAATTATTCTTCATTCCGCGCATTCTTTCCTTCGAATTACAGGCTCGACAAAAGTAGAGGGTGTAGAACTGCAAAAAGTAGATCGGTTTTATTTTGATGAAAATCGGAGAGCAGTTGTTGAGTTAGTAGAGGGTACCAAGGAAATAATACCAGTAGATAATGTGATATTTGCTGTTGGACAGAAACCGGAAGGTACGGAAGAGATGGGACTTGAGCTAGTGAATAATGCTTACATTTGTGCCAATGCCGACCTGGAAACTAATAGTAAGGGCATCTATGCGGTCGGAGATGTAGTAACTGGAACCAAAACTGTAATCGAAGCCGTTGGAGCAGCCAGACACTGCGCAGAAGTGATTGATCGTTATTTAGGCGGTGACGGAGATATCTCAGAGAAGCTGTTAGAGGAGGAGAAGCCAAATCCATATCTAGGGAAATGCACAGGTTTTGCAGATTTGGATAGAGTCAAGACAAAACTTATGGATGCTGAGATTAGAAAAGAATGCTTTGATACCATAGAAGAAATCTTTGAGGAAGAAGATGCAAAATGTGAAGCTAGCCGTTGCCTGCAATGTGATCAGAGATTACAGCTAAAAAAACAAAAATTATGGAACGAGTATGAATAAGGAGGAAATTAGAATGAGTGAATATATCATCTGTAATTTAGTACCAACCTATAAGGAAGCTCCGGTTTCTCTTGAGTTATTAAGTGATCAATCCTCCTATTTGATAGATGCGTTAACGAGCAATACAGCAAATCAAAAATATATCGTTCTTGACAAAGAAAACAAAAGTACTCAAACGTATGTGAAAGAACTGGAAGCAATTCCGGGTATTACGCTAGTTCAAGTAACGGAGAAAGAGGGCTTTGTCTTTGGTAATAAAACAGCAGTAGTTAAGGTGGTTAATGGTGAAAAGCCACTGCCAACCGGAGTTGATCGGAAGCTTCCGGTCTATTCGGTGGAGGAATTGCTAAAGAAAGAAGAAAAGACCTTCTTCCTAGGTGGCAATGCCAAGACCAAAGGGAAATACACTTTTGCTAAAATCATAAAGCCACGAGTTATACTGGAGGGATGCGGATCTCTCAAAGAGTTTAAGGGTATGTATTTTGGATACCCAATGGGTAACGTAATTGGTGCCGGACAGTTGGAAGAAGAAATAGAGATAAGGACGGATTATGTTCATATTTTTGATGAAACAGATTGTATCCTTGATCAGCTAGTAAAAATTGCGGCAAGATATAGTAAAGAATCTTGCGGAAGATGTGTTTACGGATATGAAGGAGTCACTCAGATTGCTATGATTTTATCCGAAATGTCTCAGAAAAAGGGAAAATCCGAGGATATTGAATTGTTGATGGACCTGTGCAGCAGAATGCAGACCCAGTCCCTCTGTGAGGTTGGTACTTCAGCTGCAACAACCGTTCAAACAGCCTTAGTAAATTTCAAGGAAGAAATTGAAGAGCATATTACGAAGAAAAACTGTCGCGCTGTAGTATGTGAAAAATTCGTTACCTATCATATCCTTCCGGATCTTTGTACCGGATGTAATGAGTGTGTGGATTCTTGCCAAGACGACGCAATCTTAGGAAAGAAGAAATTCATTCATGTGATTGATCTAGAGGAATGTATTCAGTGCGGAGCTTGTGTCAGTGCATGTGAGGAAGGCGCAATAATTAAGGCAGGAGCGAACAAGCCAAAGGGACCTAAGAAGCCGATTCCCTGCAAATAGTTCTATAGAAATAAAAATGCCCTTAATCTTTGTCTAGCTCGAAGTATTTCTGAACTTTGGCTATAAAAATAGAAAGCAGGTGAAAAACCTACTTTCTATTTGAAAAGATTGAGGGCGTTTTTTGTTTCTGATTAAATCATCTTCAAATATTTCATAATCTTATAGGATAGCCCGAACGACATAAATTCATCTCCGGCTTCAATCTTGCAATCTGTAATAATTCTGATTTTTTCCATTCGATACAAAAGGGTATTTTTATGAACGTTTAAACGTTTTGCTATCTGTGTGGGCTGACCTGGGGATTCTAGATATTCATGCAGCGTATGTAGAAAATCTGTCCCATGATTTTGATCGTATTCCAATAGTTTCATCATTCCTGGATGGATGAAGAAACGTATATTCTCCTCTTTTTCGCACATCTCAAAAATATGATAAAGGTAATTATCTGAATAATGGTGGATGGGGGACTGAACACCTAACTTTACCCCTAATTCCACGGATTTTAATGCTTGATGATAAAATCTCCTTGCATCCTTCAGATTGTAGAAGAAATTGATGATGCCAGCGGTCAGGTTATTTGTGCTCAAAAAGGAAATCAGGCGATCATACTCCTGCTCCTTAATCCCGTCCTTGCGGCTTCGGCTAATCAAAATAGCAATGGTATTCTCGTAAACAGCATAAATACTACTAGGTAGTATCTGATGGAGCTGATCTATGATTACATCTAGTCTTGTAGTTGCATTTCGGTAACTGCGTGAGGG
>JBASOB010000025.1:0-1607 GCA_049657865.1 Mobilitalea sp. | reverse complement strand
GGTTTTATACGCTCCTATTTTAATTCATAGCTTATATTCACTTTTCTCAACTATCTATTCGAACAAATTCTTCTACTTACTAAGAACGGTACTAACCTCATCTGATTTTTCAACAGCACCTAGGCCTGCCATAATAAAGAGAAATAATGGCAATGTCTGTATCCAAAATATTGTAAGATCGGCAGCTCCATGTACTAAAGTTGCTGCAGTAACTGCAAGAATAAGAGAAGTAATTAAAGTCTGTTTCTTCTTAAAACATGCCTTAAAAACAGATAGATAATATTTGACAAAATAACCAAGAAATATAACTGTTCCTACAATTCCAAAGTTCAACAGAGCATCAATGTAGAGGGAATGGGAATGTGGAATCATTTGATTTTGATAAGATGCATCGTATAAATAGCTAAAGGACAAAAATCCATGTCCGAATATTGGTTCCGCTTTAATCTGCCTGATCGCCAAATCCCAAATCTGCATACGAAGTTTTACTGTAACATCTACATCGGAAAGTCTTGGTATTAGACTAATATCCATAAATAAGATAACAAAGATTCCAAGTGCTGCGGTTGAAAGCCATACCGCGAGCAAACGATGTTTTTTTAATACAATAAGTAAGACGGAAATTCCAAGAAATACTTCCACCCATACAAACATACTCTTGCACAAATACATACTGATGATATTAAAAAATGCAACCATATAAAAAAACCATTGTTTTCCTTGATTCGTAAGTACTTTATATGCACAAATAATAATGATAGTTCCAACAACTGTTCCGAAATAATTCGGATGTGAAAATACAGTTGAGATACGACTGTTCGTACGAGTATCCGATATAATATGAAACAACTTTTCAACAATTGCATATCCTGAACTTGTTAAGCTTAGTCCACATATTAACGTCAGAATCTTTTCATAAAGTTCTCTGGTCATAACGCTTCGCATGAACAATCCAAGCACAAGCCCCAGTATCATACCGACACCGACAGCAAATCCAATCCAATTCTGATAAATGAAGGGAACAATGAGTACAAATGCAAAAAACATTTTCATAAAATCCGAACCTTTATGTATAAAAATCAGCTCTCTTGTTTTCTTATTAATCATTACATAAATTGCCATAAACGCTAATACAATTCCAGTCAGAATATAAGGCAAGAAAAGTGATACTACTGTAAATATAATGATATTGGTATTCGTTAATGCCAAATCCATACGCTCTCTTACACTACTCTCATAACGATTCCTAACTTTACTATTTTCTATAATTATCGTCCTCTTTTCATAAGTCGCAAATCACATCCCCTAATGCAATTTGAATTAAACTTGTGTAACCATACGAAGCAGAAAATGTATTGGTATTACTCACACTTTGCTTCACAAGATAATATTTTAGCATAAACTGACAAATAAAGCAACCAAAATCGATATGTGCGAGATTTATTTTGTACATTTTGTATATATTCGAGGGATTCCAGATGCAATAAGTTCTTTTTCTTGCTTTCTCTTGCTGTTCGTTTTTATTTCATTTTCAGGAATTTCTCCTTCATTTTCCGCTTGATTATTTTACTATATTGTCATATGATATTCAGAAACTGGTATTACCA
>JBASOB010000024.1:0-3204 GCA_049657865.1 Mobilitalea sp. | reverse complement strand
GCTTAGTTTCCATCATTTTCTCCATTAAGCGCCTACGCTGCAGGTAAGCATTGATTTGTTCTAAGCGAAACCGGTTTTGCTTTTTTAACTTCTTTACGTATAAATCATATCTTTTTGTCCAGTTGTTGTCGTTCCCTAATTATTGGACAAAAAGTACAGCCCCACTGGACTTTTTGGGCCCAGTGGAGCTGTACTTACACAAATAAATATAAATAATTCTATTCACAGCTAAGGCTTGTTTCCCATGCCTTATTAATAATATGCTTATTCTTATTTTCTCCAATATTTTTCAAAATTTTCAATAACTCAGCTTTTGAAACATTCTTTTCTTTTAAAAGAGCAATTTTTTCCAGCACATCAATACAACTTAATATATTTAATTCATATTCACTATATGATATCTTCTTTTTTACAATAATTCTTAATATATCCATATCAGAGTCGTCTGAAAGAATTACTGGTATTTTCATAAATGAGGCCATTAAAATCATATGCACATCCCCCAAGCTCATCCCTGCTTTTCTGTACCCAAAAACATCTTGACCCTTTGGCAGACTCAAGATATTTAATTTTTTTCTTCCAGCAGTAGAATCCAAGTATTTTCGGAGCTCATCATGTATATCCTGAAAATATGAGCAATAAATATCCTTGTCTGATTTATCTAATAAAAATTCATCATATGCGGCTATTCGAATATAATCTTCTCTAATCAATTTATCAACATAAGGAAACATGTCCAACTCATTTTTCGCAATATAGGGATGCACAATTGGTTTAAATTCAAGTTCCGATAATACTTGTTTTAGTGTTCCTATTTCTTTTCCTTCAGAAGAAAGTTTATGAAGGAAAACCGTATCAATCAATACTTCCGTCTTGTCCATCACAATTCTCTCCTAAAAATATATTTAAAATTTCATCTTCCGAAGTAGTGTCCTGAATATCAAAGTCAATTTTTATTTTTTTTAGCGAAATCTCATCTAAGCTTTTTATTTTTGTAGCCCTTTCTACCAAAGTTCTTATTCCTGGTATAGTCTTTATCAGAGTTTCACTTTCTAAACGAGAATTCTGATCCTTTGAATAAATTGCTACTTTTTTTAGAATCTCTTTTTGATTTTTTTTTAAGTAATCTTTTACTTTATTATTAATAATTTCAGTTTCGCGTAATCTTTTTCGAACTGCTTCATATGGAACCATAAAATCACCCATTTGAATTACAATAACTCGAACCAAATCATCTACTTTTACTTTTGAATCATTAATACCCATATCTTTCATATTTTTAAAAAATATTGTGCGAAAAACATCGCAAGGCATAAGCAGCTCTGCCGCAAAACGGTTTGTAATATCTTCTTCCATTTTCCGGCTCAAGGTCTCTTTACTACCAACTTTTGACCAAACTTCACTAGCCACATTCCATATATGGCCCAATTCATGTGCTGCAGTAAAAACTTGCTCCTCTATAGGCTTCGCAGTGTTAATGTATACAAAATCTTCCAGATCATTATTTACAATTTTTTTTATATGAAAACCACAATTTTTTTCTTCTTGTATTGGATAATATAAAACTGTACAATATTTTTCTAAAATTCTAAAAACATCATCACGAAAAATAATGTTTTTAATAACATATTCCTCGCGAATTTGTTCAATTACATCTTGTATAGCTTTTACAATTTTATCCCATTCCATATTTTATCTCCTCATTGAAAAAGGCCGTACAAAATTACTTGTACAGCCTATAACTTATAAAGATTCTTTTAATTCCACATATTCATCTAATAAATCTAAAATTCTATCCAAATGTTCTGGATTATTAAATTCTTTCATATATTGTAATTCTGGAATTGAATTGTCTGACTTATAATTAACTAAATTATCTTTCGTTGTAGACAAGGTCTCAGCGACTCTTGACAATTCAATTGGTGGCAATAATAAACGTCCCTCTATTAACCTACAAACATCTCTATAAGAATAACCTAATTGATTAGCTATATTTTCACGGCTGATATCTGCTTTCTGCATCAGCGTAAAAATATTAACGCCAAGCTTTCTTCCAATGCTAGTCATATTATCCCTCCATATCATACTATTAACAATAGCCTTATTAGTATATGTTTTATTATCATTTTTGTCAATACACAAAGCATATCCTACACTTATTATGTTTCTCTAGGTCTATTATAGCACATTTTCATCTCTTATATAAGAATTCATCTATAATATCGGATACTTCATACGATTATTTTATACTATACGTAAAATTATATTTTTCAACTTTATTCAAATTTTATATGCTCCAACGCAAACTTCTATCAGCATTAAACAAATAACGTTTTAAAAATGGTAATATCCAACTCCTTATCTAATAATAATTCCAAATGATTTCAGAACAAATGTTCTCTTTTTATTGAAAAAACCAATCGTATATGGTACAATAAACTAGTATAAACCACACACGAATATTGAAGATAGTGTCAATAGCATGTATTTTCGTAGTATGCATTTATACGTTATTAATATTCAGTTAATCTCTGAATATGATTTATATGCGAAACATTTAATTACATTTAAAAATAATAGTGATGAAAGGAGATTAATTATGGGAATTAAGCCGGGTCCAAAACGTATTGCTGAATCAACCGGAAAACCAGACAAACGTCAACGAGATAATAAAGAAACACCAAAAAATAATCCGGATTTAAAGAAACACAATCACAAAAAAGGTGATTAAGCAAAATTATCATTAGCAAACCTAAGGACAACTTTCAAACGGGAGCTGTCTTTTCGTTTCGCGATGAAATAATAAAGTATTTATAGTCTTTATACCATACCACATAAATTGCTTATTACACCAATCATCTCAAACTCATTCCAGCTCCACTGCGCCACCTTCCTCAATTTTTCATTTCCTATATCCCGATAAACTAATACCACTAGATCCGTTTTTATCTACTTATCATCAATAGAAATATCAAACCTTGTATTCATAACCCTCGCCAATTCAGAAGTCAAACCACACTTTATATCTATCACATCATTTCAATATTTAGAACTTTGAGACCTGATAGCGCTGTACTTATTATTAATAAATTTTCATCCATTCAGTGAGTAATCTTGTGTAGTTTGAGCCACCTGTCCGATCTCTGAGAGCCACCCTACCGTTTTACAGTGAGCCATCATTCCGGTACAGAGAGCCATTACAAT
>JBASOB010000023.1:0-7890 GCA_049657865.1 Mobilitalea sp. | reverse complement strand
ACATAACAATGACTCCGTTTAATACTAATTGAAGCGAACTACTTAGTCCAAGTTTAGCAAAACCTGCTGTGATAGTAGCTTGTACAAAGGCTCCTATGATTACTCCGACATTGCGATCCGAATATTTCCCAATCGCTCCACCAATAAAAATTGGTAAGAATGCTCCCATGATGAAGGACGAACTGCTAAGTCCGGTGGAAGGTGCAATCGATCCATACTGCGAGATGTAAATCACGCCTGCAATACCTAGTAATATACCAGCTATCATATAACATTTGACTGCATTAACTTTTTCATTTACACCCACGTTCACTGTAATCTGCTGGCCGGAACGCAGGGAATTGGTATTGTAACCAAATTTCGTATAATTAAGTATGAAAATCAGCACTGCTAAAACAACTGCCAAAATAATAATGTTATAGGGTTGTTTCGCATAAATCAAAAGATCTCTTCTTCCAATCAGTTTAACTCCGGTTCCATCATTGAAGCGATATGCAATTGCTTCATAAACCATTGCTACCCCGAGCGATACAATCATCGGAGGTAATCGAAGCCATACATAAACCAGACCAGATATCGTTCCGAGCAGGGCTCCGACCAAAACTGTTACGGCTAACATCCCCATTGGTCCTACGTCAAATGCTTTTGCAACGCTTGCCCCAACGATGATGGACAAAATCAATACAGAACCAACGCTGAAATCAAATCTGCCGGAAGTAAGATTATATGAAACAGCCAATGCAATCATACCGGTGTAGATGGTATTTAAAATAATATTATTCAAATCCGAATCAACACCAAATCCCATTGCACCATTCATCGTACATATTATCTTAAAAAATACGTATACAATTACCGGCATTGCCAGAGTCATCACCAAGTTTTTAGTTGTTTTATGTAATCTGCTTTTCATGTTCACCTTCCTTCCGCCATCAATGGCTACACAAATACTTCAGTCTACTCTGCTGCTCTTCTTGCTTCAATTTCTTCAATGGAATTTGCTGCATACAGTGCACAAAGTGATTCAAAACTAGCATCCGGATTATAGCCTTTAATAACTGAGAGTACATCAGCTGCATTATAGGTCCAGATTCCTGTTGTTTCAATTTCATAATAAGCATTGAATTCATCTGCACTCTTGATTACCCATCTTTTCATTGGTACTCTAGGTGCTGCTCCATTATCTCTTATATTGTCATTATTTCCTTCTACTGCATTAATGATTAACGGAACTGCAAGTCCAAACATTCCTGGCATTTCTACGGTCAGACAAACCAGAGAACCTGCTTCAAAGGAAGAAGCGTACATTTCAGATAGAACATCATTTGAAGCAATTTTAATGGTATCTGTTTTACCGACATTTTCAATCGGCTGTAACCAGGTTGCTGCACCAAAGCTGCATCCGACACCATCAATGTCCATATCGAGAGCCGCTGCCTGATCAGCAGAATAGGAATCAGTTCCCGGCCATCCGGATACATCGTATGCAATTACGATATCAGATCCGTTTGCCTGTGCATCAGCGATTGCAGCATAAAAGCCTTCGGAACGATCGATAAACATTTTGATTCCGAAATCCCTGCCGCCAGATACGTATACTACACTTTTACATCCTGAATCAGCGAGTGAAGTACCTAGTTCATAGCCTAGATCATAGTCACCATTACCTAAATAATATCCACCAAGATAATATTCATTGTCTTTAAAAGCTTCGTATACTTCATCTTCTTCTGCTACACCAACATAGTACATTCCCTTATCAATTGCTAATTGAATGGATTCTGTTCTTGCAACATTGTAGTAACCAACGATTGCTTTACATCCTGCAGATGCACAAGATTCGATAAAAGCTAACTCTGCTTCTGCTGAATCAATACTTTCAGAATACATAACTTCAATATTCAAAGTTTCTGCTAAATACTCATAATATTTCTTTACCGAAATGAATTGATCTGCAGTAGTATCAAAGGTTACAAATCCGATTTTAATAGTTTCTGCCGGATATTTACCTTCTAGAACTTCTTGTACCGGTGCAGTGGTTGCTTCAACTGCGGTATCTTCAGCAGCCTTTGTAACTTCTGCTGTATTACTGCCAGAAGTATTATCTGAATTACTGGTACTACACCCTGCTAAGCTGAATACCATTACAACTGCAAGAGCTAATGCTAAAATTTTCTTTCCCTGTTTCATGTTTTTCTCCTCCTTAGAATTTTTTAACTATTTTATCTTGGCAACAGTTTTGTTCGGTAACTTAAACTAGTCACTAAAACAACGACCAAGAAAATAATTCCACGACATGTTTGAATGACGTCTGTTGAAAGACCCATCATTGTCAAGCCACTGTTTAATACCGTAATCGTTGCCGCCCCAATTAAACCAGCACTGATTTTAGAGCGCGGACCACCTGAAATCGGCATACCACCCAGCACCAATGCAACCATTACATCGATTCCAATCGATCCTCCTGTCGTTGAACCTACCGTTCTGGTACGTATCAAAAGTATGAAGGCTGCCAGTCCAACACCAATCGATCCTACAAAAAAAGCAAAAATCTTAGTTCTTTTGGTGTCAATTCCTGATTGCCTTGCAGCAAAGAAATTGCCACCTAATATCTTAATCTCCCTTCCAAGTCCGGTAAAATTAAAGACAATCAGACATAAAACGAAGTATAACCCTAAAGTAATTATATTTACTGCTGTCATCTGCGTGAAGGATAAGGAGGGAATCTCAGGTAGCGCATTATTTAAATAAAGCGTGGTTTCCTTACCCAGCATAACCAATACACCTGCCGTAATCACTGTTCCTAGGACGATTGTTACAATGAAAAAAGGTACTTCTACGAACGCTGCCAAAACTCCTTTTAACAAACCCATAATCAAAGCAGATCCTATACAGACTACAAAGGCGAGGAAAAGATTTCCGGTCGGAATTGCCACCATGCACCCAAGGACTGCACTGATACAGACACATCCGCCGAGTGACATATCCAAATTACCGGTGCCGAATACAAAGACCGCACCTACTGACACAAGGGCAGTAACAATAACCTGATTGGTAAGACTCTGAAGATTTGACACCGATAACAAATTACCTTTTGTCGTAATCGTAAAGAAAATAACAACAAGGACAAATCCTATAACAGGAGCAATTCCTGTAATAAACATTCCATAATCATTTTTGGAGGATGTGCTTTTTCCGGTTGTTTCGAGTTCACTGTTATCCATTTGCTGCTTCAACTTTCCATCCTCCTTATATCATAATCTCGATAATTTCATTCTCGCTTAATTCACGGTTTCTTGTAAGTTCTCCAGTTAAAGATCCATCTTTCAGGATGAGAAGCCGGTCACTCATACCTATCAGTTCAGGCAATTCTTCTGAAATCATGATGATTGTTTTTCCTTGCAGCTTCATGTCATAAATCAACTGATACATAGCTGCTTTTACACCGATATCAACACCACGGGTCGGACAATCAAGAATCAGGATGTCACAGTTTCTTCCTACCCATTTGCCGAATACCACCTTCTGCTTATTTCCACCCGAAAGATACTGTACATTCTGGTTCATGGAGGAACATTTGATGTTTAAATCCATCATCTGCTTCTGTACATACTTCTTCTCCGTAGCGGGAAGAATAAAACAACCTAGTGTTTTTAATTTATCAAGTCCTGCTGAGATAATGTTATCTTTTATACTGGCACTCAGCACCAAAGCTTCGTTATCCCTATCCTTAGAGACATAACCCATACCGTGTTTTAAGGCAGAACGAGCTTTTGTGATTTTATCGCCACTCGGTGTATGAATCACAGAACCTGCCAAAAGTTTTTCCTCACCGAAAATCACCTTACCAAGTTCATGCATTCCACAATGTGATAATCCGCCGATGCCAAGTATTTCTCCTTTGTGCACCTTCATTGAGAAATTAATCAGAAGACCGGTTCCTGAAGTTACATTATCCACCTCCAAAATCACTTCGTCGCTGATTGCTGTATCAAAATCACTGCGATAATATCTGCCATTCATCTCACGCCCTACCATATGTCTTTTAATCATATCCTCCCGCATATCATCTTTACATAAGGTGGTAATCAGGTTGCCATCACGCAGCACTGTTAAGCTATCACAGGTATCCATGAGTTCCTTTAAATCATGGGATATAAAAATAACGGCTTTATTTTCCGCTCGCATTTTATTCATGATTCCATAGATGATATCTCTGCCACTTTGAGATAATGCCGTGGTGGTCTCATCCACAATTAAAATTTCAGGATTTCTATATACAACTTTCGCAATTTCCACTAATTTACGTTCCTGCATATCCAGGGAATCAATATAATTGGAAGGATCTATTCCCACAAAGCCAATTGCCGTCAGTGCTTCTTTTGCAGCTTTATTCATTTTAGCAGCACTGATTACGCCTCTGCTTCTAAATCTGCCTTCTTCGCCCAGAAAAATATTCTGAGCAATCGTAATTCCTGATACGGATCCTTGTTCCTGCACAATCATTCCAATACTAGCGGCGGCACCTTCAATCATAGTAGCCGGTTTATATGGACTGCCTTTCAAATACATATCACCACTTGTAGCTAGCTGCATTCCTGATATGATAGATGCAATCGTAGATTTACCAGAACCGTTTTCTCCAATCAGTCCGGTTATTTCTCCACGATATACTTTAAGGTCAACATTATTCAGTGCTACTGTTGACCCAAAATTCTTGCACATCTTCCGGGTTTCTAAAATCAGTTCCTTTTCTATCTCTTTCTTCTCTTCCATTTTTCACCACCGTTACATCATAGTATTTTCTATAACTGCTTTGATTGTTTTCATGTTAGCATCAATGATTCTATTAGTACATGTTGTTTTTTATCTCAAAATCGACTTTTTTTGTCCTGTCTGTTGACGCATTGAATTGCAGCATGTATAATTTAAAATATTTATCATAGTCTAAAAAATGCGGAGGAAATAGGTATTATGAGTACAAAAAAGGAATATTACACCACGATTGGCAGTGTACAGGATGCTTTGGCTGAGCACTATAACAAATTCCATACCACAACTTCTTTCCTCGCCGTATTGATCGATTTATTTCAGAATAACAAACTGCTAGAGTCAAAGCCTCTTCTTCATCTCGCCTATGACAGAGGTATTTTATCCCTTGAAGAATTTGAAGCTGCCATACTTCAATTACCGATTCTTGTAACTCAGATCATTGAAACTTCCCACCCCTCTTCCATTTTGGAAGAAAATGTGATCCCTATAACGAAAGACATTTTTGCCTATAAACATATGCCCTTTGTTGATGATCAGCTTCATACCCACAATCATTTTGAAATCAATTATGTGTATTCCGGATCTGCTACTCAGATTTTTGATAATGAAAGCCGTCAATTAACAGAAGGTGAAATCTGTATCATTGCACCTTATTCCAAACATGATGTTCTTGCCTATTCTTCCAGTCTGGTAATCAGCATCATGGTTCGTAAAAGCACTTTTGATACTATTTTCTGGAGCCTTTTGACGCAGAAGGATTTATTATCTATTTTTTTCAGAAATACGCTATATGAAACCTCCCAATCCAATTATCTTATGTTTCGAACGGATAATCCCGAATATACCCGTGAAATCATTCAGAGTATCGTTCTTGAGGGTAACAGTGATGATGCTTATGCGAATAGCTGTTGTATCAGTTGGATTAATCTGCTGTTTATCTATGTCTTAAGAAGATATAGTGATACCATCCAGTTCTATAGTTATACCAATCCCAGTAATAATGAATTCGAATTTTCCCTGCTTCTGCAGTACATTCAGCACAATTATCAAACGGTCACCTTAGCTTCCCTTGCTGAGTTTTTTCATTATAGCGAAGCGTACTTAAGTAAATTGATCAAGAAAAATCTGAAGCAGAATTTTTCTCCTACCATCCGTGATCTGAAAATGAATCATGCAGTCGATTATTTAACAACTACGCAGCTCAGAATCAGTGAAATATCCGAGTTGGTAGGATATGATTCCGTGGATCATTTTTCAAGGACTTTCAAGGATACTTTTTCACTTTCTCCTCTGGAATACAGAAAAACTATGGCCAATACAAAAGAATAAATTCAATAAATTCAAATTATTATAATAGGCTTCAATCGAATAGTTGTAGCCTATTATTCGTGATATTGTAGGCTGTTCTTGAATCAGCTTATGCTGATTTCATAATAACCTTTAGTTCCAATTGTTGTTCGGCTGCCCTGTGCTCAAGATTATCTAGTATAATATCAGCTTCAATCCCGACTGGTACAGTTATCGTGATAGTTAAATGCTGATTTAATATTGCTACATTAACACCAATGGTTCCTTGAACAGATTCATAACTGCAATCAAAACGATCCATTGAATCTGGAAGGTATGGTTTGATTTCGACTTTCGAGAAGCCAGGCTCAAGCGGTGTAATTCCTGCAATTCCGTTGTAATACCATTCTATAATATGCCCCAGCATATCATGATTATGACTTCTAGAATTCTCCTCCCAGTATTCCGGTAATGTTGTCTCACCGTCAAGGACAAAGCGGTAATAGCTTGGGTGTTCCATCCTCAGCATGAATTCCGTTATTTTCTGATTCATACCATATTTTTTCATGGTTTGAATAATATAGGGAAGTCCCACCTCGCCACTTGCAAAGAATCCTACCTCAAGCGTCTGCGCAAAGCTTTTTATAATATCCGCTTCCTTATCCTCCGGAACCATCCCCCAATACAAAGGAAATGCTTCACATGCCTGTGTCAGATAGATTCTCTCCTTATGATCAAAGGCTCTATAGCACCACACTCCATTTTCCTGCTGCACCAGTAATTTGTCATTATAATTTGCTTTGACTATTTCAGCTTCTGATTGATATGCAATTTTATCTTCCTCGATGCCTAAGGAATCAGCGAAAAAGCTAAGCGTCTTTAAGTCAGCATAATATAGCGCTGTTTCGATATTCTCACGTGCGAAAGCATCTTTCTCTGGATTCCCCCAGTCTCCAAGTCCGTGGTTTATAAATCCGTCTTTGTTTACTTTGGTGGACATATATTTCATATATTTCTTGCCAGCTTCATAATTATCCCGAAGAATTTGTTTGTCGCCATAGAACAAGTAATCCCAGTAAACACCAAGAATAATTGTACTTCCCCATGAAATCACATCAAAGAAGCTTCCGATTCCAGGCACTGACGAAGCCATTTTTTCGTAACAGGGAGCTTGTGAGGAGACAAATCCTTCTCCAAAATAGATATGTGTACCATCTGCTCCATTTACATAGTCCTCTTTCGTATACTGTTCCACTCTTATGTCATCAAATATCTTATTCCAAAGTTGTCTTACATCCTTCGTATACATAATTGACGGTGCCATCAAATGATTGATTTCCTGCCATGCTAATCTCTCAACACCTGGACAGTCAGTATGTACTGAATTCAGATTACTCTCAATTGCTTTCAGTACCAAATCATAGATCTGCAGATACCTTTCATCATCGCAGGTAAATGTTCCGATATCCTTACTCGCAGAAGTGATAAAGTGAGCCCTTCCAATATGAAGTACCGGAAATTTCGTTTGTTTCTCATCCAGCGAAGCTCCTTTGATGCCAAGATATCTTCCTGAGCTGTAAGCAAACTTAGGCTTCCAGCATTCTACTCCATTGCCACGGAGAATATAAGTCTGGTAGGTAGCAATCTCAACCCAGCCTTTTGCTTTTTGGTCAATTCTGCCATCTGCATCTATCTTTTCCGCCGGGTAAATATCGATAATCTCCCCAGTCTTTCCTTCAACCTCTATCTCAAATAATCCGGACAGATTTTGCCCAAAATCTATCAATCTATTACCAGGTTCCAGTTCTTTCATTTCAATTGGTTCATATA
>JBASOB010000022.1:0-1728 GCA_049657865.1 Mobilitalea sp. | reverse complement strand
GGAAAGACCAAAGCCGGACAGCTTTATTCTAAAAAAAACCAGCATGAATTTTTTGGCAGCGTTAAAACTTTCATTTAATAATTTAAGAACTAAAAAGGGAAGAACCTTTTTAACAGCGTTAGCTTCTAGTATTGGTATAATAGGTATTGCTGTTATTCTCAGTTTATCAACAGGATTTCAACAGCAGATCGATACCTTCCAAAGTGATGCTATGTCTGAGTTTCCAATTATAATATCTCAAACAGCAATGGAATTGAACGCTGAAAATATATCAAGCATGCAAGATAGAATCAAAGACAAAATGATGGGTACTGAGGAATACGCGGATTCGAAAGAAGTATATCTGTACGACTCTGCAGAAACAACCATTGCTCATAAAAATATAATAACAGATGAATATTTGGAGTATCTAAATAATATTGATCCAGAAATTAGCAACAGCATTGGATACACAAGAATTGTGCAAATGAATATGCTGCGAGAGATAGACAATACTGTTACACCAGTATCAATAAGTAATATTATGACTTCTATGGGTCAGGGAATGAATCTTTCGAATATGTCAAGTATGGCTAATATTGCCAGTATGGATGAAATTGGTTTATCTTCTTATCCAGAAAGATTACGAGAAGATGAGGAGTCTTATCTAGTAAAAAACTATGATTTGCTTGCAGGAGATTATCCAACAGATCCAACGGAAATTGTTCTGGTGGTAGATTCAAAAAATAGAATAGATTATAACAAGCTGAAAGCATTAGGATTTGAGACAGAGAATGTCACAAGTATAGAATTCTCAAACATAATAGGTACCGAATTTAAAATAGTTTCAAATAATGACTACTATATAAAAACAGATATGGGTAATTATGTTCCGGGACAGGACTATGAAGCAATGTATGATTCAGAAAATAGCATACCTGTAAAAATCGTAGGTGTGGTACGCCAAAAGCAGGATGTTCGCATTGGGATTCTTGGAACAGGAATTGCGCATAGTGATGCACTTTCCCAAATGATTATTGATGATGCATCAAATTCGGAGATTGTAAAAGCACAACAGCAGAGTGATAAAAACGTTATGAGTATGGAAGATATGGATGAAGAAACAAAGAATAATTTTTTATCATATCTTGGTGGAAATGCGGCACCGTTTATGGTGATGATTTACCCGAATGATTTTGAGAGCAAGGACGCGGTTATTGATTATCTAGAAGCATATAATGAAGGCAAAGATATTGAGTATCAAGTCTTTTATAATGATTTAGCTGGCAGAATGACAGAGCTGACGGGTGGAATCATGGATGCAATAACTCTTGTTTTGATTGCTTTTGCTGCTATATCCCTTGTAGTCAGCCTAATTATGATTGGTATTATAACCTATACTTCTGTGTTGGAACGAACAAAAGAGATCGGAGTGCTTCGAGCCTTAGGTGCACGAAAGAAAGACATTACACGAGTATTTGATGCAGAAACATTTATTTTAGGGGTTTTTTCAGGAGTCTTAGGTGTAGTCATTGCTTGGTTGGCAACATTTCCAATTAATACGCTGCTATTTAATTGGACTGGGCTTATTGGAGTTGCAAACTTACAGATACAATATGCGGTAGCTCTAGTTGTTATTAGTACTATTCTTACTGTATTGGGTGGGCATATTCCAGCAAGAATGGCTTCTCAAAAGGATGCTGTTGAAGCATTACGAAGCGAGTAATCAATACTTGCCTACAATTATCT
>JBASOB010000021.1:0-8591 GCA_049657865.1 Mobilitalea sp. | reverse complement strand
ATCCGATATCATGCAGTGGCAAGTTAGCAGTAGTAAGAGGTGGTTTATAATAGCTTGATAATTCTCTGTTATCAAATCCTAAAATCGAAATATCTTCTCCCGGTTTTAATTTTAGTTCCTCTAGGCGATCATATACTCCGCCTGCCATCAGATCATTCATGCAGAAGATAGCTGTTACACCTTTTTCCAGTAAAGCATCTGTATATTGATATCCTGAGATACGATTCCACTCTCCGCCATAAACAAGTCCATGGTCATAAACGATTTGATTTTCGAGCAGGGCTCTTTGATATCCAATCAGTCTTGCCTGCATATGAAAACTGTCTGTTTTACCGGTAATCACTCCTATTTTTTCATGACCCATTTCAATCGCATAGTTGATTAGTTCGAAAGCACCTTTTTCGTCATTTACAACAATAGAGGGTATGTTTTTTGATTTACTATATCCATATGCCATTACTGCAGGGATATTCAATGTCTCCGGCAGACATTTGATCATTCTCTCATGCGCTGACACATATATAATTCCCTCTACCTGTTTGCACATCAGATCCTTGATAACATCTTCTACGGTATCATAATAGTCCGTATTGCTGTAATAAGTATCGCTGTATTTCTTAAATAGCCGCATATTGGATAAAAGAATATGATATCCATGTTTCTCACATGAATCAGTAATTCCATCTATAATATCGGGTATGCTGAAAATCGTCATATCTTCTGCTATAACTCCAATTGATTTTGTACTTTTCATTTTTAAATTTATTGCCACATAATTTGGTGTATAGTTCAGTTCTTTTGCCTTATCAAGAACTAATTCTCTGGTTTTTTGAGATGCTCCTGGTTTTTCATTCATTATATTTGACACTGTGGCTACCGACACATTACATGCTTTCGCAATTTCTTTTATTGTGCTCATTGTGCTCCTCCAAACTAACCCTTATCTTTATTAAGACAGTTTTTTTTCCACTTGTCAATAAGTAAATTTTATGCTAACATAAAGCTACTCATTTCTCTTAGATAGACGTCATATAGGAGGATACAATGAATAACGCTACAATGTTAGTCTTGCCTTTTGATGACGCGCTTTATACAAACAATCAATCATATGCCTATTTAAGGCCCTATACGCTTGCCTGGAAGGATGAAGAATCTGATAGTCTTCACCTCGAATATAGCTATAATGGCTCGGATTGGTATGCTCTAAACGGGAATAATGGTATACTATTCCCATCTCTAGGTTCAAGACATCTTTCAAATCCATCATTATTTGAAACAAATCACAACCAATATTATATCACAGCGGACGATGTAGCACACGAGCATTGTTTTTTTTGGTATGCTACAAAAGATTTCATTCATTATACGAATGAATTTTATCAGGCAACTCGGTATCCGGCTCCTTCAGAAATCGTCCAGTCCCCGAATGAGAATAATAGCCTAAGGATTCCAATACAAATTTTGCATTCTCTACAGGCTGTCTGGGGTAAACCAGAACCGGTCCGCCTGTCAAAAATAGAACAGATCAATATCTCGTGCTCTCTAGGTGACACGCCTAAGCTGCCTTCTAGTGTTGTCGTAGAATATTCGAATCAGATGCAGGAAAGAAGAACGATTGACTGGGCAAATGTACCCGAACAGTTTTTGCATCAGAAAGGAACTTTCGAGGTACAAGGCTCCCTGCTCATGGCACCTTATCCTTCTCCTTTGATTATGCATAGAGCGGATCCCTACTTATACAAGCACTCTGATGGATTTTATTATTTTACCGCTTCTTATACTGATATGAGCCATAACCAGGATCGTAAATATCAATACCTTTATGTAGTTTTACGACGTGCTGCCTCTATCGCAGATTTAGCGGATGGTTCAACGGCTTACGAGGAGAAAATTATTTTCGAGAAGAAGCCCTTGAAAAATGGTACCCTGAGTCCTCATATCTGGGCTCCTGAAATTCACTATATCAGTGGAACCTGGGTTATTTATTATACTACTACCCTGTCAGAACGTTCCTCCTGGAAACTTCGCCCTCACTGCTTGATCTGCTCTGGTCAAGATCCTCTTCAGGACCACTGGGACAATAAAGGCCCTGTGCAAACCTTGTTCCGCAGTGATATTGCTTTTACTAGTTTTTCTCTCGATCACACTTACCTTGAGCATAAAAATCGCCAGTATCTTATCTGGGCTCAAAAAACGAAAAATATATCAAATCTCTGGATTGCCGAATTGAAAAACCCATGGACCATCTGCACAAAGGCCGTCTGTATCTCCAGACCGGAATATAATTGGGAGTTGCACGGATTTGCCGTAGACGAAGGACCTAGCATCCTCAAGCGGAACGGTAAAATATTTATTACCTTTTCCTCAAGCGCTACCGATTCTATGTACTGCATGGGATTACTCACTGCCGATGAAAATTCAGATTTACTGGATGCAGCTTCTTGGGAGAAGACCCCTTATCCTGTGTTTCAAAGTTCAGAAGCCTCCAGTATCTATGGGCCAGGACATAATAGTTTCACCCTGTCGGAAGACAATTCAGAAGATTTGCTTATTTACCACGGACGAAAAGAGAACCGTTATGTTAAGGATAAGACCTATCAGCCTCTTTACGATGCCGGACGGAATACATATATTGGTAAAGTCTTCTGGAATCAGGATGGCACCCCTAACTTTTCAGTACCCGGAGCTAGTCTCCTGCGAAATAACGAACCGTTCATTATTACAGCTCAGATCAGCATAGAATAATATGCGATTGCGATGAAATGAAAAGAGAGATGAAATTGTCCAAAACGCAAACCGGCGGATAGAATATCTTAACAAGCAGTAGCAGACTGCTTATCGAGATATTCTAAGGCGGTGTGTGTTTTCACAATTCCATCTCTCTTATTTTATAGTTGATTATTTCCGTTTTGTAATTACATATTCTGTTATGTAGATATAATTTGCCTGCTTTTCCCAGTGATTTATAAACTCAATCTAAATATTTCTTTAACGTAGTTCTCACTGCGCCTTTCCCTGCAATCATCTTAAGGAACATTTCTTCAATCTTCTTTCCTAATCCAACCTCATACAGATTAACTGCAAATATCTTCTCATTCGAAAGGATTGGCTGCAATACATATTGAGGCAGCTTGGTATCACCCAGTTTCACGCTCTTAATCTGATCTTGAAGTTCTATCAGCATGGGATCCGGACTCGGGATGAATTTCTCCCCATTATCATCAATGCCCATCAGATATCTGAGCCAACCTGCAATCGCAAGTGGAATAAAAGTTAGGTCAGCAGCATTTAAAGTCCCATCCGCTACATACGCCTTAATTGTTTCGCCAAAACGAATCGGTATGATCTGCGAAGTATCCGTTGCAATTCTCTGTGGGGAATCAGGCATGAATGGATTTGGCAGACGATGCTCAAGTACTGACTTTATGAACTCCTGCGGGTTTAATACACCCGGATCTATCACTACTGGCATGCCCTCATCGTATCCGATTTTATTGATCAGCTTAACCAGATCTGCATCTCTCATTTCTTCCCAAATCGTAGCATAAGATAATAAACATCCAAATACCGCCAATGTTGTATGAAGTGGATTAAGACAGGTACACACCTTCATCTTCTCGGCTTTATCTACCGTGTCTCTATCCGTAAACAGGACTCCCCCCTTTTCAAACGGAGGTCTTCCATTCGGAAAAGTATCCTCTATGACAAGATATTCGGTCTCTTCTGCATTAACAAAAGCAGCAGTATAGGTATTTCGTCCGGTTACAATCAGCTCCGTATCTTCAAATCCATCATCTTCAAGTATAAGGCTGACCTTATCATCCGGTCTCGGGGTAATCTTATCGATCATACTCCAAGGGAAAGATACTTGGTTTCTATTCGTGATATATTTTAAGAAGCCTAGTTCTACCTGACTGTTTTTAACCCAATTTTCCGCATAATCCTCGATTGCTTCATACAACTTGTCACCATTATGCGAGCAGTTGTCCATACTTACCATCGCGATTGGACTTGCACCCTTTTGATATCTTTCATACAGAAGTGCAGCTACCTTTCCCATGATGTGCATTGGTTGTTCGGGTCCTTCCAAAAAATCACTTTCTACGATTTTCAGATGTGCACCTTTCGAATCGACAATACTATAACCTTTCTCCGTTATCGTAAAACTCACCATTTGGAGAGAGGGATTCATAAAAATATCTTTTAAGCGTTGCCATTCATCATTGCTCATACTATCTGCAACGATGGATTCAACCACGCTTCCGATTACTTTCTTTTCAATACTTCCATCCGATTTCAGTACCACTAGTAAGCTTAAATCGTCAAAAGGCTTATATGCCTTGTCAATAATCTCATAGTCAAATCCCTCTGCAACTATTACGCCTTTGTTATAGCTCTTATCATTTAAGATTTTCTGCATTACTGCTGCCGGGAATCCACGGAAAATATTACCTGCGCCAAAATGAATCCACGTAGGATTCTCCATTGTGTTTTTCCGGAGTGCTGCTCTATCATAATTTGGCAGCTCATAGCCTTTCGTTTCCCAGGATTTCTCGTAATCGATTAATCTCATTTTCCACCAATACCTTTCCGGATTTAATGTATCATCAAATCCAATCACCTGCCGCTTTGCACTCTAATCCAATACGATGCCGCTCTTTGGCATCTCAAATACTTATGTACCGTTTAGTCTGTAACAAATTAACGGATTGCCTTTTGAGTATCACATTATACTTATTTAATTACTTTCAGAATCGTACCTATATTATACTCTCTTTTGATGATAGAAGGTACTTGAATTTGCAGATTTTATATTATTTTATTAGTTTATCAGGTGCCTGTTTTTCTTACGCGACTGATTGATATGTCTTTATAATAATAAAAACGGACACCAGGAAGCTGTGTCCGCTTTTATAAAAAAATCAGGAGATTTGTAAACAATTCAAGGCCAGACGTGTATCCTGGGTTCTACAGTGAATATAGTTACAGCATAATTGTTTTACTAGAATGCATTATTTTGCGGTATGGCTTACTGCCTGTCAAACAGATACTTCTTGTATCTGGCTGATTCATACCAATATAGAGTTCATATTCTGCTTCGTTAAGGACTAATTTCCCATCATTATCATATAGTCCGAAAGCTACGTCTTTAAGCTTAATTTTAACCGTCTTTTGCTCACCGGAATCTAGATGAACTTTTTTTAATTCTTTTAATTGATAGTTTGGAGCACCGTCTATTATAGCTTTTATATAGATCTGAATGGTTTCTGCTCCGGAACATTCTCCTATATTTTTAATATCGACAGAACAGCTAATCTCTGTATGTGGTATTATCTCTTCTGCATCCACCGAAATATTACTCAATTCAAATTTCGTATAGGACAATCCGTATCCAAATGGATATAATGCTTCCTGTGTCATGTAACGGTAAGTTCTGCCTGCCATATTGTAATCTGTAAATTCAGGAAGTTCTTCCGTCGTGCGGTAGAAGGTTACCGGCAACTTGCCTTCCGGTGAATAGTCACCAAACAGCATTTCTGCGATTGCTTTACCGCCCTGTGCTCCTGGATACCAGCCCTGTACAATTGCCGGAATATTTTCCTCTTCCCAGACAACACTTAGTACGCTTCCGGACAACAATACTAATATTACAGGTTTACCGCTCTTATATAATTCACGAATCATCTGTTCCTGAATTCCCGGTAGCTGTAAGTTCGGTTTATCTCCACTGGCAAACTCATTTCCCTGGTCGCCTTCTTCCCCCTCTAACCCTGGATCTAGACCAAATACACCAATTACTACATCACTCATATCGCAGACTGCACGTGTTTCCGCTAATCTGTCATTCTCTGACCCAAGTCCCTGGATTCTGTCTTTAAATAAATGACACCCTTCCGAATAATACACACGTGCCTTGTCACCGACATAACCCTTTATTCCTTCTAATACTGTAATATATTCAGAAGCCGTTCCTTCATAATTCCCCACCAAAGCTTTGCGGCTATCTGCATTAGGTCCAACAACTCCAATATTTTTAATGCTGGCCAGATTAAGCGGCAGCAGATTATTCTCATTCTTAAGCAATACAATTGACTTTCTTGCAGCTTTAAGGTTTAAATCCTTCTGCTCCTGCCCATCCACCTTATTATATCCGATAGAACTAAAAGGTACCTCTTCTTGTTGATCAAATAATCCAAGTTTCATGCGGGTCGTAACCAATCTGGTAACCGCAGCATCAATCGTCTTTTCTTCAACCAATCCGTCTCTTACCGCAATCAATAAATTGCCAAAAAGATTGCCACAGTTAAGATCGCAGCCATTGTTCATCGCGAGAGCTACTGACTCTACCGGTGTTGAGGTTACCATATGATGTTCATGAAAGTCCTTGATTGCCCAGCAGTCCGAAGTAACGTGCCCCAAGAATCCCCATTCTTCTCTTAATATATCTTTCAGCAGCGTCTTGCTTCCACAGCAAACTTCACCGTTCGTGCGGTTATAAGCACCCATGACAGCTTCCACGTCTGCCTCTTGTACACATGCTTTAAATGCCGGCAGATAGGTCTCATATAAATCCTGTTTGGATACTACCGCATTAAATCCATGACGAACATCTTCTGGACCGGAATGAACTGCAAAATGTTTTGCGCATGCAGCCGCCTTTAAATATTTCTTGTCGTGGCCTTGGATACCATTAATAAAACGAATACCAAGTCTCGAACTTAAATAAGGATCTTCACCATAAGTTTCATGACCTCTTCCCCATCTGGGATCGCGGAAAATATTAACATTAGGTGACCAAAAAGTTAAACCTTTGTAGATATCGGTATCATTATATTTTTGCTGTATGTTAAACTTTGCTCGCCCTTCCGTTGATACGGTATCTGCCACTTCTTCTAACAAATCCTCATCAAAAGTTGCAGCTAACCCGATTGCCTGTGGAAATACGGTCGCTACTCCCGCACGAGCTACTCCGTGCAGTGCCTCGTTCCACCAATTATATGCTTTAATTCCAAGTCTCTCTATCGCCGGAGCTGTATATAGGGTCTGAAAGACCTTCTCTTCTAAGGTCATTTGGGACACTAGATCTTTTGCTCTTTCTTGAAAGCTTAATGATGCATCTAAATATGCTTTATACGCCTGCATTCCTATTTCCTCCTGGTATGCTCTGATTTTAATACTAGTCTATCTCAATTTTGGCTTTTATGCTTATTAAATCTTGCGATATTTGTATCATCTATTGCTGATTTCTCTATATTTTTAGTGTTTCATAACATATAATGGCAAATATTTCTTATATATTTCCAAACTATATTTATATAATAAAATAGCAGTCTTAGAATTTAGCACCATATTAGACAAACAATACTTCTCATTTGTTGCATCGCAACTAATAATGCACAAATTAAAAAGTTTGTTTTATTGCATCCGAAAATAGCAAGATTTTATATCATTTATACATCTATACATCTATACATTTAAACATTTAAACATTTATACATATAATGGTTTTGAATAGTAAAATATAAATACGAAAGCCCATATGACTTTTCCTCACAAACATCGGTATAAATTCTGATGTTTGCGACAGGATTCCACATAGGCTTTCGCTTTTCGATTAATAATTATTATATAGCAATTAGGCAATGAACTTCTCAAACTGTATTTGTGAAGTTTATTTACATTAAATCATAACTGATCAAGGCAAACGAAGATTTGATACTCTTTCTCACTTCTTTCCCCTTTTACATTATCATACTGTTTATTTTTTAATATAAGCAACCATACAGGCGCCAGGACCAACATGGGTTCCAACGACACATCCGACCGGATGCATACCGACTTCCTGCAGAGAAAATTTTTCAACCACTTTTTCTTTCAGAATCATCGCTTTACTATCCTCTGCTGTAAAGCCGACAAAAACCGGATATTCCTTGTCTAAGGTCCCAAACTCGTCCATCGATTCAAGTATCTTAGTAATTCCTTTATTGATACCACGTTCTTTACCGATAGCTGCAATTGCTCCATCTTTAATCGTCAATATCGGTTTGAAGTTTAACAGTGATCCAATCACTGCAGACGATTTTGAAAGACGTCCACCTTTATATAAGTATTCCAGCGTGTCTACCATCGCAAGTAATACGATTTTGCTTTTCATTTTTTCTAAATTTTCTGCAATTGCTGCTGCGCTTAATCCCTCATCTCTTAGTTTCACTGCCTGTTCTACTAAAAGACGCAATCCAATAATAGTACTTAAACTGTCAACAATATATATTTCCGAATAGCCAGCAATTTGTTTCGCTATATTCGCGCTTTGTACTGTCCCGCTTAGTGTACCCGCAATTAATATGGCAATAACACTATCCCCTGCTGCCTTGGCTTCTTTAAAATGTATCAGAAAATCATCCGGAGCCGGCTGCGAGGTTGTTGGTAATTTATCCGCATGCACCAATCTCTGATAGAACCCGTCCATTGATATATCTATGCCTTCTCTATATTCATTGCTTCCGAAGATTACCTTTAAGGGTACCATTGTAAGCCCCATCTTTAAAGCTTGATCAATTGTAATATCCACGGTAGAGTCAGTTATTATT
>JBASOB010000020.1:0-3115 GCA_049657865.1 Mobilitalea sp. | reverse complement strand
TCAGAAGTTAAAATCTACATCAAACCGCTGTCGGATGGCAGCTTTGGAATTGGATTCTTCAATATGAGTGATGCAGCAGGCGAAGGTTCTCTTCAGTTCTGGGATATGGGTCTTTCCTCTGCAAATGTTTTCGCATCCTGAAACTCATGTTCTAAGCTCGAAGGATACCCTGCACAGGTCATAGTTCCGGCACAGGAATACATACCGAACTTCAATCCCTTAGAATGTACATAATCAGCAACCGCCTTCATTCCACTTGGGAATTTCTCTGGATCTGGAACTAACAGTCCCTTCTCATCCCTTTTCTTAAGTGACCAGCAGTCATCAATGACCAGATAATTATATCCAGCCTCAAGCAACCCTAAATCTGACCACATATCTGCAGTTTCTTTAATTAATTTTTCATTTATTTCCCATCCAAATGTATTCCATGAATTCCATCCCATCGGTGGCGTTTGTGCTAACATAATAATTCCCCTTCTCTTCTAATTATTTAGACTGTGATTACGGAAGCAAGATAAAATTCTACGCCCTCTGCTGCCTTTGTAATCGTAATTGTGACGGAATGCTTTTGATAATCTTCTGTATCCATGATATCTTGCAGGTAAAGGCAGTTACCCCAGGTCTCATCAAAATTGGCGTCTAGAACAACCGCTTTGCTTTCTTCCTTATCGATTACGACTTGTGCAATTGGTGCCGGGTGAACCGCATACTTACAATACTGAATTGCAATCTTAGAAGCTTCCACTTCAAAAGTAATACTGCTTCCTTCCGCACCTGCAGTCCAGCCATATCGGAATACATCCCATTGATTCTGTTTTGTCTTCGTATCTTTCACAAACCCCTTTAGAACAGGTTCCGAAGATTTGGCATTATGTCTCACTGAACTAAAATAGCGATTCTTTGTAACCGTTTCCACCGGTACCTGATAGACTGCTTTCTCAACAAGCTTCTGCATCACAACGGCATAGATCATATCTAAGAGATTCTTAATAACTCCTGCAAGCAATTTATGCCCGGTATCATTCGGATGCAGATTATCCGCCGTAATTTCCGTGCTATCAATAGTACCTTTCTGTATCTCAGCATAAATGCTTTCTCTTATACTGACAATCGGCAACTCATAGAATTTACCAATTTCATTATGAACCCTCTGCGCGCTTCTGCCGTCATCATAGAATGTATTGTTAAGCATAAATAATGCTGGTTCTGACGGATGCAGTAATATTTTACGAATTAATCCTTCAAAGGTTTCCTGAAAAACTTCCGTGTCCTCGTCATTAACACTGAATTCAGCAAATACGATATCTGGCTGTCCGGACAGAAGATCTTCCCAAACTCTGGCAACTCCAAATTTAGAATTGGTTGCACCAACACCTGCATTAATGTAAGTGACCTCACTTTGTGGAAATTTATACTTCCACCAGTCAGATACTAGATTGGCATAACAGTTCTGATCCGTCGATGCTGCTGCACCTGCAGTGATAGAACCTCCGATGAATCCGATTGTAATAGCTTCACCGGACTTTGCTTTCTTCATTACTAGGTTCATACGTGCCAAATTACCAACATTAATTACGCCTCTGTCATAGATTTCTTTCATTTCCATCGTATTAAATTGTACCTTCATTTTATCCGTCCTCTGTATAAATTATTTCTATATTTCAGATATCTTTACTTCATAATTCCAAAGTCTTTGTCATCTTCATTTTGAACTACATAATTCCAAAGTCTTTGTCATCTTCATTTTGAATTACATAATTCCAAAGTCTTTGTCATCCTCACTTGACCTTACATAACCCCAAAGTCTCTGTCATCCTCATTCGTACCATCATTTTCTTTAATGTAGTCAACAATAGTATCAACTGTGGTAAAGGCCATACCAACATAACTGTCTGCCGCTCCGTAGTAAATTGCAATTTTTCCTGACTCTGCATCCATAAGAGTTGCACAAGGAAATACTACATTGGATACAAAGCCCTTTTCTTCATACCATTCTTCCGGAGTAAGAACATAGTTCTCACATCTGTATTTTACGACAGATGGATTCTCGAGATCAAGAATACAAGCCCCCATGCTGTATACAAAGCCGTTACAGGTTCCACTTACACCGTGATAGAAAAGCAGCCAGCCTTCACTTGTTTCAATCGGAGCAGCACCTCCACCGATTTTAAGAGACTGCCACCACTGCTTATTTCCTCGGGACATCACATGTCTATGCTTACCCCAGAAGGTTAAGTCCGGACTCTCGCTGACAAATACATCACCAAATGGTGTATGTCCGCTATCGCTTGGTCTTGAAAGCAGAACAAAATTATCGTTAATCTTTTTAGGAAAGAATACACCATTTCTGTTAAAAGGAAGGAAAGGATTCTCCAGGCGAACAAAATTCTTGAAGTCTGTAGTTTTTGCTAAACCCAAAGCTGCACCGTAGAAGTCGGTGCACCAGATGATGTAGTAAGTATCTTCCACTTTGACCAAACGGGGATCATATGCATATCTAGGCATAAAAGGCTCCCCTTTTTCATTTACGAACGGTATCTTCTCACTCTCATAAGTCCAATGAATTCCATCTTTGCTATAACCCATATATAGATGCGGTACTCCATTGGTCTGTTCTGCGCGGAATACTCCGATAAATTCTCCTTGATATGGAACCACTGCACTATTAAAAATACGTGCAACTCCAGGGAATGGGTTTCTTCCAATAATTGGATTCTCTGAATATCTCCAAAGCGGTCCAACGCTGTTTTCCGGCTTCTCCTGCCAAGGGATATTAGGTAAATTATCTGTTATCATTTTAACTTTGCTCATCAATTTTCTCCTTATAAATGCTTATTTTTTGTTTTTCTTGAAACACTACGAATTTCATTCGCTCTTTTCAATGGTGCATTAGTGTGCATTATATATTGCATTTTACATCTCATGTGTGCATTGTAGCATAATTATATTGAAATAACAATACTTCTTTTCCTATCACATCGCAATTATTTCATAGACTTTTCTATTATTTATTTGACATGCAAGAATATGAAATTCTTGTTTTTTGCAGGATTTTATTTTTGATATCAGCGAAAAAATTGTCATAAAAAAATCAGTCAAGAAACGACTGATT
>JBASOB010000019.1:0-2976 GCA_049657865.1 Mobilitalea sp. | reverse complement strand
AGGATAGTAATGTTGAGACTGCTATGATGAATACGCATAGAAGTATACTTTGTTTTTTCATACCACACATTTCCTTCCCACGCAGAACACAATACAACGTGTTTTAAAGATTTCCATATAGATAAGCTAATTGTTTTTCTCACTTAGAACTAATTCCATAAATCCAACCGTAAAGGGTAAATGCTCAAACTTTCTTATTCCAGTTGTATGAAAGCCATAAGCAAGGTACCAATCCTTTAAGATTGTATTTTCCTCAATAATGCCGATGGAGATATAATTCCCTCCCGCCTTTTGAACAACATCTTGCGAATAATCAAGCAGTTTTCTACCATAGCCCAAATGCCTGTACTCTGGCAATACAACCAGTTTTTGAAGAAAGTATTTGTCCTCCTTCGATTTTTCCAATTGCATATATCCAATTATTCGGCCCTTGTCTATCATTTTATACATCAGCTGGCCGTTTTCTCGTTCTGCAATCAACCGGTCTACCGGAATAAACGCACCGTTTGTCGGGCAGTTTTCTATAGTAAGTCCAAAGTCTTTTGCAACAGTAGCAAACCCCTGATGTATTACTTCGACGCATTCTTCTAAGTCATTATCTTCTACTTCGCTTATCACATATTCCATATAGGATTCCTCCAATTGAGTTACAGATTTTCAATCTAACCAAGTGTGAAGTTGCTCTTCCCTCACACTTGGTTAGTGATTTCATTATAGTCTATCCCCTATATAAAATCAAATATTTTCCAATAAAAAAGGATGCTCCTTCTTCAAATAAATACTATGAAACTTGCTTATTATTTGATCTTAATGAGTATCGAGCTAAGCAAAACTAAAGCGATTTCTTTTATCCCTCTTCTTGTATTAAGTACCTGTCTTACATTATGTTTATAATATCACTGGCAATACTAAAAGAACCCTACCATGAATTCCCAATTGAATTCATAATAGAGTTCTTTTAAATGTCGCAAAATCTTATGATATATTATAATAAATATAATTAAATCAGACTTTAATATCTGCTTTTAAACCAAGCAATTCTTTATTCTCTTCAAGAATCGGCTGAATCACTTCCAATATAAATTCCTCCGTCTGCTCTTTTGCACAACCAGTATATTTTGCAGGATCCATTGTACTTTTTAATTCTTCCAGCGTCATATTAAAAGCCGGGTCTGCCGCAATAAGTTCCAGCAGATTATTATCCAGTCCATTTTCTTTTACATTCTTTCCAGCTTCCATAGATAGCGTCCGGATTCTCTCATGCAATTCCTGTCTATCACCGCCAGCCTTTACTGCATCCATCATGATATTCTCTGTCGCCATGAAAGGAAGTTCACTCATTAAATGCTTCTCAATGACTTTCGGGTAAACAACTAATCCATCCACTACATTTAAGTAAAGCTCTAAAATACCATCAATTGCAAGGAATGCCTCCGGAACACTGATTCTCTTATTGGCAGAATCGTCCAGAGTTCTCTCAAACCACTGAGTGGCTGAAGTAATTGCCGGATTCATCGCATCTACCATTACATAGTTGGCCAGGGAAGCAATCCGTTCGCTTCTCATTGGGTTCCTCTTGTATGCCATCGCAGAAGATCCAATCTGGTTTTTCTCAAAAGGTTCTTCGATTTCCTTCAAATGCTGAAGGAGACGAATATCATTGGAAAACTTATGTGCACTGGCTGCGATACCTGCTAAGAGATTCAATACTTTGCTGTCCACTTTTCTTGAATAGGTCTGTCCAGATACAGGGTAGCATCCTACAAACCCCATCTTCTCTGCGATTTTTTGATCTAATTCCTTGGTTTTATCTCGGTCTCCATCAAATAGTTCTAGGAAACTAGCCTGTGTTCCGGTTGTACCTTTGGAGCCAAGCAGCTGCAGACTGTCAATTACATAATTGATATCATCATAATCCAGCTTTAATTCCATCAGCCACAAAGCTGCTCTCTTACCGACCGTAGTCGGCTGTGCCGGTTGAAAATGAGTAAATGCAAGAGTTGGTAGTTCGCGGTACTCCATCGCAAATTTTGATAATTCTGCCATCACATTAACTAATTTCTGTTTTACCAGCTTTAAGCCCTCATACATGATAATAATATCCGTATTATCTCCAACGTAGCAGGAAGTTGCACCAAGATGAATAATCCCCTTCGCTTTAGGGCATTGTTCTCCATAAGCATATACATGTGACATAACATCATGTCGAACGAGTGCTTCTCTTTCTTTTGCCACCTCGTAGTTAATATCATCTTTTGCAGCTTTCAGTTCATCTATCTGTTCCTGAGTTATATTTAATCCCAGTTCTTTCTCTGCTTCCGCTAAAGCAATCCATAGCTTTCTCCAGGTTTTAAATTTCATATCCGGTGAAAAGATATACTGCATTTCTTTACCGGCATAACGCTCGGATAAGGGACTCATGTATTTGTCGTTACTCATCTAATGTTTCTCCTTTCATTTCTTCGATTATCGCTAAGTTGCTCAAAATTCAATTTCACTCTGCGTATCCAAACTGACTTTAATTTAAATCTATATTGAACCTATTAGATATTTTATCTTATCTACATTTTCTATATATCAAAATCTCCTCTGATATCTTCAGATGGCGGTTCAATCGGATAAGCTCCGGTAAAGCATGCGTCACAATAACCCATATCCCCCCCGATCATGTCGCTTAAACGATCAATTGCTAAAAATCCAAGGGAATCTGCACCTATCATCTCACAGATCTCCTCATTGGTATGATTATGAGCAATCAGTTGATCTTCCGTAGGAACATCGGTACCAAAATAGCAGGGATATAAGAAAGGAGGTGAACTGATTCTAACATGAACCTCAGTTGCTCCTGCTTTTTTAAGCATCTTCACAATTTTCTCGCTTGTCGTTCCACGAACAATAGAGTCATCAATCATTACAACGCGCTTGCCTTTGACCACCTCTGGCAGAACATTCAGTTTAATACGTACACTTGACACA
>JBASOB010000018.1:0-1639 GCA_049657865.1 Mobilitalea sp. | reverse complement strand
CCTTTTTTAACTTCTTCAGCAAACCACCTAGGAGCCTTGGACAAATGTCATATAACATATTCAGTAAATAATGGTACTAGTATACATGCATCACATTTGTTCTAAAAACATTGTGAAATCAAGGCTTTTCGAACATTTAGGTATAGAAAAAGCACTCGTTTTGTGGTATAATGTTTGTGATAAATAAACTTATAACCAAGCAAAATAAAGAGTGCTTTTAAAGTCCCTATAAATATAGTAGCATATTTACAGGAAAAATAACAGAATTATTTCCGAGGCGCTCTTTTTGCAGGTTAAATAAAATATAAGGAGAGATAACATGTCATTAAGAGTACCGCAGATAAAAAATCAAATGTACGTTTTCCCGGAATTATTAGAGGATAAAGTTGAAAATGGACCCCATGCAGCTCGCTTTTTTATATATCTTGCTGATACATTGGACTTAAATTTATATAAGAGGCCAATCATGGGGACAACACCATATAGCAGGCCAACATTAATTGCAATAATCCTTTATTCCATGTATAACGGATATTTTTCTGCCCAAGGCATAATCAAGTATGCAGAAGACAGTATTGGTATTAATTGGATATTGAACGGAATGAAAATGCCCAGTTATAAAACAGTAGAACGAGTAATAAACGACCTTCTGGATGAGGCGGATAATCTTTTTATACAGATATTATCAATTTGTAAAACGTTATCACTGATTGGGGAAAAACGTATATATATAGATGGAGTAAAAATCAAAGCCAACGCGTCAAAACATAAAGCTATGAGCTACGGGCATTTGAAAAAGAAAATAAAAAGCGGTAAAAATGAATTTGAATTATTATTTGCAGCACTAAAAGAAAGTCTTGATGGTTTTGAAGATTTATCTGATGAAGAGATGAGAAAATTGATTAATGAGGAATCAGATAAAGTACATAATGTATTACAAAAGAGTCATCAAAAAGCTCTTGATATTAGGGAAGAACAGACTTTTAACATAGATTCAAAGAAAACTGAAGAAGTAAATGAAATTGATTATAATGCTATAAACAAGGAATCTGATATTTTAAGAAATACCGGTGGGGAAAAGTATGACGAGACATTGGAAACTCTTAATAATATAGCTTTTATTAATAATAGGATAAATAGGATGGAAAATGCAAAGACAGAATTAGAGAGAAAATGGGAAAAGGAAAATGGCGATAAAAAAATACCTGAGAAGAAACAAATCAATTTTACTGATTCTGAGTCGTGTATAATGGTTACAAAACATCACGGTGTACAACAATGTTATAATCATTTTGCATTTGTAGATGATAAGGCATATATAATACTGGGTACACATACAAGTAATAATTCCTCGGATCAGTTGGGGCTTATTCCAACCATAGAGAATACAGAAAAGTTATATGGTAATCTTAAAGGCTTTCAGTTAGGCGCAGATGCAGGATTTTTTTCAGCAGACAATATCACATACGCAGAAGGAAAAGGTATTGATTATTACGCTTCTTATCCGGAAGCTAAAAATTCATATGCAAAAGATAAGTTTAAATATGATAATTCCACTAATACTTATACATGCCCGGAAGGGAATATCCTTTCTATGCAAAAGCAGACGGAAGACGGTAGGATATGCCAATATAGCAAT
>JBASOB010000017.1:0-5707 GCA_049657865.1 Mobilitalea sp. | reverse complement strand
TATTTCTTCATTACATCCTTTGTCTGTGAATAACTTTTGTACGAATATGCCATGCCTGCCTCCTTCTTACGTTTCTCTTTCTTTCCATAATGGATTTTTCATCGGAACTGGATTTTCTCTAAACTGTTCCATATAGTCATCAAATATATCCAGGCTAATCAGAACAGTTCCTCCAGTACCTTCATTAATCTTATATACTGCTCCCGCTGCTCTTGCCATTTCAATGAATCGATGATGTCCTATACTGTATATCATCGAACCTTCTCCAATTCGCACATACTTCTTTTGAACTATTTTATTTGTTCCAGGTACTTTATAAAGATGTCGCATGTAGTCCTCCAACTTCTGATGATGAATAAGAAGCGTTCTTGGTAATTGATAAATTGCACCAGCTGCTAAAGCAAATTCCAAAAGTCTTCTATCTTCTATATTAAAAACCACAGTTGCCTCAGTAGGGCGTATATATTTTTTATAAATTTCTTCATCTTTCAGATAACTTCTGATTGATGGTTTTAATTTCTCAGTCACATAATCCCTCCTACTTGTAAAAGTCATCATCAACTATTCTGAATGTTTCTACATACTCATCTAAAATCTCTAGATTCACTAGCACCAATTGATTAAACTTGTAGCAAGCTTTTGCATCCTTTGCCAATTGCTGAAACTTTGATAGACTCATATGGTACATCTGTGCACCTTCATCATAACGAACGAACTTGTCTGGATTTACTTTTTTAACTTTTTTCTTTGTAAGCATAAATTATCTCCTTCCGCTTGCTTATTTTAATTGACTAATTTTTGATTCTTCCATAACGCAAAAAAAGAGGACACCTTCTAAATTTCTTTAGAAAATGTCCTCATAGCAGTGCTATTTATTAACTTGGATTCCAAATCTATATTGTAAATTGTTACACATTCTTAGTTATGACTACTGAATTTCTTGGTCAAAACTTGGTCAACCTCTTATCTCAATCCCTGGAACCCTTGATTTTACTGAATTTACTTATCCAGTGTCTTCATCGTCGGGAAATCATTCTTGATACTGTAAATCCTTTTATATGTCTTCATTTCCTTATTTCTTGCATGTTCTGTTTTTCTTACAATTCATTATTCTTTACATTTCTTTATAAATGGTCGTAAATCTGTCGTAAGTTGGTCGTAAATGTTAATCTGTAGCTTTTTGCTACTTCTTTTTCTATTTTTTTAATTAGTCGTCGAAGTTAATCATTTATTTTAGTGTTTCAATGATTTTCTTAAGTTATGAATCATCCTTTCCTAAATCTTCTTTTAGTAACACATAATCCTCTGGCATTATATTCTTTTCAAATAGATTAAATTCTCCGAATAAACTCCAAATTCTTCTTAAGCACTTCGCCTACGGACAAATCAAGCCAATTAAGGATCCCCCGGAAAAGGGCAGTGATCTGTAAACACAATTTTTGATGCACCCATCCTCAATGCTGCTTCTATATAATCTTTATCCGTATCATCGCTGGCATGTTTACATCTTGAGGTATGTACATGAAAGCATTCCCTCGTAGCCGTCATTATAGATAGCCTTTTCTCATGTAGCATTTTATGCTGCCTCCTTAAAACCAGATCGAATGGCCTTTTCCAGCTAAACATCAATCATAATATTTGCTGCTCTCAACTACTATAAGTTCAAATGCAACATCAGTCGCCCTCAGCCAACACCTTACTTCTGTATATCTCATTGTTGTAAATGAGCTCCCTAATACTTGCAGGCGTAGTTATTAATCATGCATCCTGCATTTAATGCATGGTCAAACCCAGCCATAATCTTACGCGCCTCATCATCCTTGCTGTTATGGATATACCACCGCCTCTTTCCACCATTCTCTATTCATCAATTATCCTCCACATTATCAGAAAATGGCCATGAAATATAATTTCATGGCCATTTTACTAAATTCTATATAATAATATCAAAGTAAGTCCATTACCTTGGCCGCCGCATCCCGATCCATAATGACTTCTGCATTATCTAGCAGCATGAATACTGATGCAGGAAGATTCATCGTTGGTCGCGTATGATACAATTGATAAACAATATCTTGCTTATGCTTACCCACAACCTGTAAAATCACTTTTTTAGTTTCAAAAATATGATGTACACCTAGCGTAATTCCTCTAGTAAGCTTCATTCCTTCAGAAAAATACTTCTGTCCGACACTCATTGTTGTTTCAGAGAGGGGCACCACTTTTGCATAATCCATGAAATCAGCACCGGGTTCATTTAAACCCAGATGACCATTCATCCCCATTCCCAAAAACATCAGATCAATATGACCTTCATCAAAAATGAACTTATCTATTCTCTTACACTCTTCTTCAAAATCTATTGCATGAGTTTTGAACATATGCATTTGTTCTTCCTTGATTCCAAGTGGACCATACAAATGTTTTCTTAAGAAATTGGTGCAATTCTCTGATTCATCAGCGAGATCCAGCCATTCATCGAGAGCTACAAATTTGGCTTTTGAGAAGTCGATCTCTCCTTTACCCTGCATCTCTTTTAGAACTTCACATGTTTTTACAACTGTCATTCCTGCAGCAAAACAAAGTAATGCATCCGGCTTTTCCGCCAAGGTTGCCTGTACGATTTCGGCGCACCGGCGAGACATTTCTAATTCATTGCCATACACTTCGGTCTTTGGTAGATTAACCGGAAGCTTTGCTCCCAGTCGTTCGGCATTGTGTTCCAGACAATAGCAAATCGTTTCTTCTACAACGTTTTTTGCCATGCATGCTGTGCAATTACCATGGACTTTACATAAAATGTATGGACATTTACAAACTGAATTTGACATTTTTTATCCTTTCACTGCCCCCATTGCCAGGCTTTCCTGAATGTTTTTGCTTAAGAATACATATAAAATCAAGGTTGGTACGGTTGCAACTGTAAGACCGGCACCAATCAATCCCCATTTCGTAGAATATCTGCCAATCATGTTATTGACCCCAACTGTGATCGTCATCCATTGATCACTATTGATAAATGTCTGGGCAAACATCAACTCATTCCAAGAATCCAAGAAATTCAATATGGCTACTGTCGAGAGAATCGGTTTTAGTAATGGCAGAATAATTTGAAAAAAGATTCTGTATATATTCGCTCCATCAATGAAAGCCGCCTCTTCCATTTCTTTTGGTATTGTTTTCAAAGTTCCGCTAATTAACAAGATTGCCATTGGCAGACTGAATGCAGCATAGGGAATAATCAGTGACCATAGTGTATCACGAATTGGCTTCAAGTTCACATACAACGGTAGCAGAACCGCTTGAATCGATAGCATCATTCCAATCAGAAAAATAATGTTTACGGTCCCGCTCAATTTCCACTTTAATCTGACGATTGCATAGCTTGCCATGGAGGCAAGCAAAGAAGTAAGGAAAATTGTCATACCTGCTACAAGTAGACTGTTCAACATATAACGATAAATATGTGCCTGCGTAAAAATCTTAAGATAATTCTCCCAATGCCATTCGGATGGTAATCCAATGATGTTTCCACCAAAAATTTCAGCATTGCTTTTCAGGGAGAATGTGACCAGCCAATAGAGTGGAAAAATCTGTATTATGGTCCAGAACACCAGAAAAATGTAGACGGCAGATCTTCCCGGCGTAATATTTATTTTGTGTTTTACATTTACTTTATCTCTCATTAATCGCTCCTATATCTGCTCATGATCTTTTTAAATACGAACTGTACCAGAACCGTGAAGAGTAAGCAAATGATAATAATTGCGATTGCGATCGCACTTGCATACCCGTAATGATTGTTAGAAAAGATCTCATTATACATCATTAAAGATAATACAGATGATGCATGCACCGGTCCTCCATCCGTAAGAATAAAGATCATATCAAAAGATTTTAGGGAACCAACAATACAAAAAATAGTGACTGCTTCGATCATTGGAATAATCAGTGGCAGAATAATTCTTGTTGAAATCTGAAATCTGGTTGCGCCATCCACTCTTGCAGCCTCGATAATGTCCTGCGAAATTGACTTTGCGGATGAATAGAACAGTAGCATGTTATAACCGATATCCTTCCAAATCATAGGAATGAAGCAAGCAACCAATACTGATTCAGCAGATCCAAGCCAATTTTGCTTCCACTCCGGATGTCCCAGCCACACAAAAAGCACATTCAACAGACCATAGGATGGATGATAAATTTTCAACCAAAGGTTAGCGATAACCGTGCTTGATATAATAACAGGAATGAAAAAGGCATTGCGAAAGAAATCTTCTGCTTTCACTCCATTCGCAAGAATCAATGCAAGGATCATTGAGATCGGCATTTGAATCAGTACAGACGCAGCTGCCAATAACAATGAATTCTTCAGTGAAAGAAGAAAAATCGGATCATTTATCATATCAATATAATTTTTGAGTCCGATCAACGTACCCTTTGAAATACCATTCCATTTCAACAAGCTATAATTTGCAGATTGAATGATTGGAACTGCTACAATTACTGCAAAAAGAATTAATCCTGGTAGTACAAAAAAACAAACTGCTTTCTTACTATGCAATGCCTTTTCCATATAAATCTCCTTTTATTGCAGGTATCAATTACTCAGCCGATGCTGCCTCTGCAAGTGCTGTTTCCTTTGCTTCCTGCATCTGTGCGGCAAACTCTTCCGGCGAAATACTTCCCTCAATCACACCCTGTAATAAGTTATAATGTGCATCAATTGCTGATCCTGTAAGGAAGGTATCCCATGCCAGACAATAACCTGTTGAATTCTGAATCAATTCCTGAACCTTGGTAAGGGTTGGACTGATCTGCGCATCTCCCACTTCAATGTTCTTCCAACAGGGGAGAGAATCTCCGAGAATATAAGCTTCCTGTGACATATATTTTGTCATGCCATAAGCAAAATCAAACGCTTCGTTTGGATATTCTGTTGCTGCATTGACCATAAAAAAGTCAATAACACCACCTGAAAACTGTGTTGCATCTCCCTTACCATTTGCTACTGTAGGGAATGTTGATACAACGATTTCATCCAGGGAACAAGCATTGTCAGCGCTGTCTATGCTTTGTGCTGCCCAGCTTCCTCCATAAAACATAGGAACCATTCCACTATAAAAGAGTTCTTCGGCTTCATCCGATGAGATACCCAGTGTTCCATCAGGAAATGCACCCGCATCATTCATTTCTTTTAATATCTTCGCAGATTCAACCACCTCAGGTGTATCCAGCGTAGCCACACCGGAGAGCGCTGAATTGATATAATCAGCACCGGCGGTACGTACTGCTAACATATTCTGAAGCATACCGATGTGCCATCCGTCTTTTGCACCGAGAACCATTGGTGTAACACCATTTTCTCTGAACTTTTTGATACAATCCATCATTTCATCAACGGTAGTCGGAACGGTCAAACCGTTCTCATCAAAAATTCTCTTGTTGCAATATAGAACTCCTGCCCATTGTTTTAATGGAAGTCCGTATACCTTGTCATTGTAGGTACAATATGTAGTTGCACCCTGAAGAAGCTGCTCATCGAGTCCGTATGCTGCATAGTAATCATCCAGAGGTAATACTGCTCCGGCATCTACATAAGTCTGTGCATATCCGCCACCCCAGCAGAAGAACACATCACCATGAGAACTATCTGCTGCCGCAACTCTAAGCTTTGTTGTCTGATAATCTACTTCCTTCGTTGCAA
>JBASOB010000016.1:0-2399 GCA_049657865.1 Mobilitalea sp. | reverse complement strand
TAATAAAATTGACAAGGCTCTTGCTCTATTAGAAAGATTCAATACTGAATTATCGCCGATCGGTAATGCAAGGTTCTGTCAAAATCATATGATAGATTCTGCCATTTCCATCTATGCTAACAAGGCTATTTCCTCTCAGACAAAACTGGAATATGAAATATCACTGCCAAACAAATTACCTTTTGATGAAAATGATATTGCCATTTTATTTGCTAACGTACTGGACAATGCAGTAAATGCAAGCTTATCTCAGGCAGAAGAAAAACGAACAATTAAAATCAAAGCCCGGTACGAACATAACCAATTAGTAATTTGCGTGGATAATTTTTTTGATAGAAAGGTCTTATTTGATAAAAATGGCATACCAGTTACGAAAAAAGAGGGCCATGGTTTCGGCACGAAATCGATTCTTTCTGTTGTAAAAAAATATAATGGGACTGCTGTATTCACTCATGAGAATCATATTTTTACGGCAGGATTTTTATTCTTTCAGCCGTAGAGAACTTATGATTAATTAGCATAGCTAGCAATTCATAAGTGCTTTTTCATGTTGCGGCGCCACAAGGCATGTAATCTTCGTCTGGTATCTATCATTTGCTCTATTTTACAGTAACTATAATCTTTGTATAAACTCCGTTTTGAGCATATGCATAAATATAACAAGTTCCTTCCGAAACAGCCTTGATCTTACCACTTTGGGTCACTGTTGCAATTGCTTTATTTGTTGTTTCATAACGTAACACGCTCGCATGGTTATCCATTTTTTTACTACTAGGTAGTACAACCTTACAGGTCACTTTTTGAGACGTTCCGACGGTAAGTATTACCGCTGAAGTATCTGATACTACTTTTGTTGGGTTCGCATAGGTCTTGCTTGTAGTAACGGAATGAATGACTTTAGAGGTTGCAATTACAACCTTCTTTCCATTAATTATGCGATATGCTTGGACATAATATTTATAATATTTTGCTTTCTTCAACCCCTTGTTACTATAGCTTGTTGTCTTCCCTGATACATCTGCTAACTTAATCATCTTGTTGTTAATACCACAAGGTGAACCATATATGATATATCCATCTGCGTCAGGTACCTTGGTATAAGTTAGCTTTTGCGAGGTCTCTGCAGCTTCTGCCGTCAAACGCAGAGGAAAGAAGTCATTCGTTATTATTTCATCATTTATACTAGAATCTGTGCCAACATTCGCATCTTTATATGCCAATGCATAAGTGGAGAAGCGATCTGTCTCAAAGGTAAACAAGTAGGTAACCGGATCATAAGTTCCTTCCATCATAGTTACTACTCCGTCATGAATTCGAACAATCTTATAAGTTCTGTTCTTCTCCATATCCGTGCTTCGCAGTTCGGCCGGTATTTCAATGCTAATACTGATTTTATTCTTAGTCTCTGTAATCTTTGTCTCTGTTCCATCTCCAACTTTCTTATAAAGAGATAAATCAATATACATGAGAGAAGTACCTTCATCAAGATTCTTTGTAATTAATTTTTTATCACTCTCACTGACAGAATTGTTGATATCTGTTACCTTTAAAATAACCTTTGCATCTTCCCCTGCCTCTATTTTTGCAAGTTCTTCTGTAGTAAATACAGCGCTTTTAAGATCCTCTGTGCTATTATTCACGTTTGTATTAGGCACACTCTTATCCAGTTGTTGATCCTTAATTATTTGCCCAATATTTTTATCTACATTGCCTGTATTATTACTAGGAGTTGATGGGGCTGGGGTAATGTATGGTGCTACTGTTACTTCAACTGTTGCTGTATAGCCTCCTATGTTTGCAAATCCTGTCGGAATTGCTCCCAAGGTCGCTGTGAAGGTATAGCTGCCTGCCACTGCCGGATTGTAACTATCTGTATCTATCCATGTAGTTACTGGAACTGTCACTGCACTTGCATTTGCTGTTGCACTTGTTGGTAAGGCTGCAATTACTGCTGCTGCATTCCCATAGGTTGCACTTCCTGCTGTTCCCGCATTTAGGTTGGATATGGCATCAAAACCTGTAATTTCTACATTAACGGGTGCTACATAAGTTGTTGCCATTACTGTCATAGTCAATGTTACTGTTGTAGCTGTTGCCGCTCCTTTTAACAAGTCTATAGTGAAGGTATAAGTTCCGTTTGTTCCAGACGGTGTTGCTGCATCTCCTGCTATTGCAGGTGTATAGAGTACTTCCGAAACTGTTGCTGTCACTCCATCAAGTGCTAATGTAGCTATCTTAGCCTCTATGGCTGCTTTTACTGCCGCCTCATTTGTTGCAGCTGCTTGTGTCATTGCATAAGCTGCACCCTCTAGTGCTGTCTTTGCTGTGGTTACTGTTAAAGCATCGTTTTCTTCTTGAGTAGCTAATCTTAAAACAACTCCATCAAGTAGGTTTCCTTG